>JAUNRX010000080.1 GCA_030539495.1 bacterium
CAATAAAAGCAATCTTAGCTTCTTTTACTGAATCTTTCATAGGTTTATCTGGTGATCTGCCAATGATATCGGCGATACGAATTTGCATCGGCTGCATATCCAACGCAACCACGAATGCATTCTCATTTCCAGAAGCCCCAGCAAAAACATTTCCCTTAAGACTGCCAAGGATTACGACATTTCCCTTAGAAACAATTTTAGCCCCTGGGTTTACATCACCAATAATAATTATACTAGTTTCAACTTCAAGTGCTTGTCCGGAACGTAAATTACCTTTATAAAATTGTCCTGTACTTGAACTTAGAGCTAACAGCTTATCGTTTAGAGAGCGTTTAAATCTTTCTTCTGCTACTTCATCGTTTGATACAATGCAAACAACTTTAAGATCAGAATTTTCAGATATAATCGTAAGAATTTCACGTTCTTCCTCTGTTGATAATTCTCTGCCTTCAAATGAGATTGCTACCTGTGCATCCCCTAAAAACTTTCTAGAGTCACTAAACTTAACAGCAATCATATGTTTTAATTCCTCGAAAGAAATTTCATCATCAAGAACTACTATAATCCCTGACTTCGTCCCTTTAATAATAACTGATTGGTTCATTTTTACCTCCCATATGAGATAATCTACTTTTGTGAAAATTTAAAAGCATTCGCACGCCATTAAGCATAACTGCTTAACGGGTGCGATAGTTTTTTTTTAATGCTCTTCTGATAATGAACTGTCGGATGGTTCTTGTACACCTTTATTTGCTAGTTCTTTCTTCTTGGTATCATCTGCAAAGTAATACTCGTAGATATCACCTGCAAGCTCAGCCGCATTATGAGATGTATAACCATTTGGAATAACAACAGTCATTGTTACTTCAGGATTTTCATATGGAGCATAAGAAACAAATAACGCATGATCAGGCTTGTTCTTGTTTTCCTGAGCGGTACCTGTCTTACCTGCTACTTTTACATTCAAATTTTTAAAGTCCTTGATAAGATTATTAGAAGGACTGTTAACTACTCTGTAGTTTCCTCGTTTTACAATATTCCAAGTAGACTCTTTTGCCTCAACCTTATTGTAAACCTTAGACTTGGAGTCTTTTAGGATGGATAGATCATATACCGTACCTTTATTTGAGAGAGCAGTGATATATTTTGCTAAATTGACTGGAGTATAGTTATTCGTACCCTGGCCAATTGCGGATGGAATACCTTGTTCATTGGAAATCTGACTTTCCGCTTCATTTGGCAATTCTACGCCTGATTTATCACCTAAACCAAACTCTTCGGCATATTTCTTTAATTTTGTAAGCGCCTGTGTATTACTAAACTTACCATTTACTAATCCTAAACGGTACCCTACATTATAGAAATAAACGTTACATGATACTTCGATTGCAGTCTCTAAGCCGATTGTTCCATGTCCGCTTCGCTTCCAGCAGTGTGGATGAGGCGTTACCTTATCAAAATAACCTGGATCAGCGAAACTCCTACTGGTATCAATCACACCTTCTTCAAGGCCTGCAATTGCAGTTAACATCTTAAATGTAGAACCAGGAGCAGTCTTTTGCTGAATGGCTCTATTTAACAATGGATATGCATCTGTATTTGCTAGATAGCTATAATAGGATGCATCAATCTTATTCGCAAGCTTATTATTATCGTATCCTGGATAACTTACCATGGCTTCCACCTTACCTGTATTCGGGTTGGTAATAACTACGGAACCGGAACATGGATCAAGTGCTAACTGGCCTGGCGTAATCTCAAGATTAGTAAGTTTTGCACGAATAAAACTATATGGTGACTTACTGCCTGATTTAAGACTTGCATAATCATCTTTATTATATTTTAGCACATTCTGGTCAAATAATAAAAGACAAATTTGTCTTGGCTGGATTTTTCCATTGTAGACTAATGTCTTGTAAATCATCTTACTAAATTCACCGTCATCGGATAATTGTTCAATGATATAAGTGAGTAGTTCTTCATAGATTTCTTCAGAGTTATAGAACTTATCTGCCTCACTAAAGATAGTACGATCTACCCAGTTATCTTGGCTTAATGCATACTGTAAGAACTCACCTAAACTGATCTTATGATCGGCATATTGAGTATACTTCTCATCATTTAAGTCTCTATAATTGGAACTTAGTAAGACATTGTTTTTGACCAACATCTTATAGATATAGTCTACATAATCTTTTTCCTGGTCTTTTAAACTACCATAACTTGAATTCTTAGAATACCCTAAGATAGACTTAATATTCTTAAATACCGTCTTACGTTCTGTAAGGAAAGTATCATAAACTGTCTGTTCTACACTTGTAGCATCATCAGCAGCAAAGTGTGCAATATCAATTACACCATTATCTAATAAGGCAAAATAAACAGCCTTGGCTGGGATCCAAATATCTTCTTTCCCATTTACGGTTACTTTCGTATTATCATTATTGTGTATCTTTAATAGCAGAATACCTGCAAGCTCTTTCTCCATCTTCTGATAAGCAGTCTTTTGAAGTTCTGCATCAATAGAGAGATGTATGTCTTTTCCTGGTGTTGCCTTCTCGCCTTCAATGACTTCAACAACACGCTTGCTTTGATTTAGCAATACTTTATCAGAGCCATTAACACCATGTAACTCGGCATCAAACTGCTTTTCTACACCTGTCTTACCAACCTGGTCATTCTTTGAATAACCGGCAGCCTTCCCGCTATCTTCTAATTCTTGATATGCCTCATCGCTGATTTTTCCGGTATACCCTAAGATCTGTGCCATACATTCTGCATATTCACTGGAGTACTCTCTTGTCGTCGTTGACTTTATATCAAGTCCTGAGATATCTCCGGAATACTCTTTAATTGCCGCTACAGTGTCATCATTGACATTCGTTGCAATTTCAAGTGGTTCATATTTCGTATAGTTGTTAAGATACATGGCATATCGTAAAGACATGACCTTATATGCATCCTGTTTTGTATAGTCCTTCGTGTATTGATCTGAAATCTTGAATTTCAGACTGTTTACACCAGTAGATGTTTGCAGATACTTAAATACTTCCTCAGCAGTTGCTGCTTTTTCTTGTTCTGAAAGTTCTTCTACTTTCTTATGAGAGAATACATCCCTCTTAAATCTTAAAATCTCTTTTTCTGAACCGTCAAAAGAAATATTGCCTTTTTCATCAATACTCAAATTAAAATCAACATCAAGTTGATCTCCGTTCTTTTCTAAAAGTCGAATGATTTCTAAAATTTTAGCATTTAATGTAGCGGAATCTGTATAATCCCCAGTATCCAAAAATGTTACATTATAGGATAGTATATTATATGCTAGTAACCTTCCCTTTACATCATAGATATTACCTCTGGTTGCCTGGATTACTCTCGGCTTTGAAGTGGTGTCCGCAAAAGAAGACTCATACTCTTCTCCCTTTACAATCTGTAATGTAAACAGTCGATAAATCAATGTGCACACTAATAGAAAATAAACAATTGTAACAGGCAACATTCTAGACTTTAATAAGCTTTTTAGCTTATCCATAAAAATGTCAAGCATTTATGACTCCTTTCTAGATATGTTTTCTATATTAGTTACAAAATAGTGAATTAATTTGTATAGGAATATTGATATTAAAACGGTATATACAGTTTCTGGTATAATAATTCTTCTAAAATAATAGAAGAAGTCTGTTCGGTTACGTAATAAGAACGATATAACATAAAACAATATATTAAATATGATATCCCCAATCGCTACAAGTGCAATTGGAATCGTATAATCATCATGGTAATAAAGTTTATTACAACAACCTGCTAAGTATCCTATTAAAATATATAGGAATGCATAAATACCAATAATACTACTATGTTGGCAGTCCATAAGAAGTCCACATAAAAGTCCATAAAACATGGCTTCATTTTTACCGCGAATATAGGCGATTGCCACTACGACAATCAGTAATAAGTTTGGTGCAATATGTGCCAGCTGCAAATATTGAAACACCGTAGACTGTAATAAATAGCAACCGATTACGGTTGCTAAAAAACATAAATTTCGCTTCATCTACTTCACACTCCTTAATTTTTCTTGCTGTCTGGAGTCGAAGTACTTGAAGTCTTATCAGCATTTGGAGCTTCATCGAGTAGTTTTTCTTTTAACTGCGTTATAACTAATACGGTATCTAATTTAGAAAAATCTACTGCTGGTCTGATGTAACCAGTCTTTGTCACTTTATCAGCACCAGTCTCTACCGATTCTACATAACCAATCAAGATATTTGGAAGGAAACGTTCACTGATCTTGGATGTAACGACTTCATATCCGCTTTCAACATTAGCATCTTTTTTAATTACATTAAGATTTAATAAGCCAGAATCTACAAGCTTTAAATTACCATTAACATTACAAGTATCCCCTGTCTTTAAAAACATACCGCTTACATTACTGTTATCATCTGTAATCAAACGTACTTTGGAATAGTTATAACCAACTTCTGTAATGATACCAACAAGACCTTCGCCTGCGATGACATTCATGTCAACTGCTAATCCGTCTCTCGTACCCTTATCGATTTTAATCTCACTATACCAGTTGCTTGAACGTTCTAATACTTCAGCAGCAACTTTTGGGTAACTGGAATATTTCTGATCTAATTTATATAACTCTCTTAATGTGTTTAGTTCATACTGCTCTTGCTGTAATACTTTATTATTTGCTGTTACATCGTTTAATTCATTTTTTAATGTTTCGTTTTCCTTTGTCAGCTTTTCAATGGAAGTAATAAGTTCCGTTTTGGAATGAACAAAGCTTCCTACCTGATTAATTCCTTTTTGCATTGGCGTCATAACGCTACCAACCAAGGTTTTTACGGGTGCCACACTATCCTTGTATTTAAATGATACAACTGCAAGGATAATGCACACAAAGGACAGAATTGCTAATGTATACCTAGGTGGAATGGTCAACTTAAACTTGTGTTTCATAATAACCTCCCTTAAGTGTTTTTAAGCAATTATGTTTATCTTAATCTACGATTCATTGAATTTGAACTAGAAGAAACAATTGTAGTAAGAGTCTTTAAGTTAGAGTCTTCAATAATTGCTCCAAGGCCGTTGATTACCGCATCTGCTGGATTGTTGCAAACATTTACTTGAAGTTCAGTTTCTTTACTGATTAACTTGTCTAAGTTTTTAATGCTTGCGGAACCACCTGTTAAATAAATACCGCTATCGATGATATCGGATGAGATTTCTGGTGGAGTTCTTTCAAGGATCATCTTAATTGCATCAATAATAGAATTGATGTATTCGATAATCGCTTCGTGTACCATTTCTGCACTAATTTCCATCTTACTTGGAAGGCCTGTTACTACATTTCTACCGTACACTTCAATGCTTTCATCTGTTGATTCATAAGCATTTGCTAATTGTTTTTTAATTACTTCCGCAGTCTTATCACCAATTAATAAGTTATATTTTTTCTTAACATATAACTTGATGGATTCGTCTAATTTGCTTCCTCCGATTGGGATTAACTTGCTGATTACGATACCACCTAATGACATAATGGAGATTTCAGTTGTATCCGCACCGATATCAACTGTCATAACACCATTTGCACATGTAATATCAAGTCCTGCTCCAAGAGCAGCTGCAATTGGTTTTTCAACAATTCCTACACCTTTTACTTTGGCATTGGAATTCATGATTAAATCATAGAATGCTTTTTTCTCTACTTCCGTAATGTCTGTAGGTACTGCAACTAAGATATATCCCCCACGGAAACTTCCTTTTAATACTTGTTTTAAAGAACAGTCAATCAACGTTTCCATATTGGCAATATCCGCGATAACACCATTCTTTACAGGGTATGATACATGGATGGATTTAGGTGCTTTTTCAAGCATATCATATGCCTCATCACCAAAAGCGATTACTTTTTTCTTATTTTCTACAGCTATGACGTTTTTCTCATCAAATACAATTTCGCTACCTTTTTTGTATATTTTTAAGGTACTTGTACCTAAATCTATTCCTAATAGTTTGTTAGTCATTTAAGTTCTCCCTTCTAGTTTTACAGTAGTCCTATTTCTTTTAAGCTTATATACTTATTATCACCAATAATGATATGGTCCATAAGCTTAATTCCGATTATTGATCCAGCCTCCTTTATACGGTTCGTCGTTTTGATATCTTCCGTACTTGGCGTTGGATCTCCGCTTGGATGATTGTGAAGTAGTATAATATTAACAGCGCCAAAAGATAATGCTTTGATAAACAGTTCCCTTGGTGCCAAGATAGATGCATTCACTGTGCCTGTCGAAATGATGTCTTCTTTGATGATCTTGCTTTTTGAATCGATCATGACAAGCAGTATTTGCTCCGTAGTTAAATGACGCATGTCCTCCATATAATAACTAGCTACTGTCTCTGGTGATAAGAGGCGGACGCCATCTTTCCTTTTTGCTTTGGTCATTCGTTTGGTCAGTTCCGCGATACATAAGATCTGTATTGCTTTGACTGTCCCTATTCCACTTACATTGGTTAGTTCTTTTAGACTGATATGGTGTAATACCAAAAGACCTGGAAATTCTAATGAATGTGACAAAATCTCATTTGCGACATCAATCACACTCAAAGATTTTGTACCAGTACGTAAAATTACAGCTAAAAGTTCCGCATCTGACAGACTTGCTGCACCATGTGATAAAAACTTCTCATATGGCCGCTCACAAGTTGGTAAGTCTTTCATGGATCTTGGTTGATTCATATAACTGCTCTCCTTTATGTTCTCTCCTCAAACATTTGCCCCATTGTTGATTAGACATAAAGGTTTCTATCAAGAAATTATATTACATTTTCTTGTCTTTCAATCTTCCACGCTACATTTTAACATATCTAATTTTGTTTGTACACCTTAATTCAGTCAAAAAATCGTCGAAGTTTCCTTCTAATTAAAATGTAGGTTGGTAGCGATTTACTCCATTTTCCTCTAACTTCCATAATACCACATCTGTATTTTTGTTCGTTTTCCTGCTTCTTGGATGATTTAACACCTAAAAACGAACATTCTCGCTACAATAATTCCATGTACAGCAAAACCCCTATCTCAATTTCGAAATAGGGGCTTTGTTATTTCCATTCTTGAACACCGACTGTTGCTCAACATCCAATAAAGGCTTTTTTTAATTTTTCAAAAATATTCTCAATAAATTAGGCTGCAACAGCCTTACAATTCCTTATTTCATTCCCATTACAACTGGAGCACAAATTCCTGCTTGTGGCCATTCTACATTGGAATTCAGAATAATTACCGATAAAATATGGTCACCCGATAATTCCTCTGGTAAATCAACTACCATGTAACCGCCAAATGCATCGGTTCTGTGTTCCATTTCTACTCCGTCCAAATAAATCCATACATGACCTTTTACATCACTAAAGTATAAATATCGATTTGGTTCAGCCTTGCCAAAATCAAATTTAGTACGATATAGGCCATATTGATCTAGCTTTCCTGCCAGCTCTGCCTGTGGAAGGCCTGTAAAGTTAACTGGTTCAAAGCTATTCATATCATTTGCATCTACTTTTGGATTTGGATCTGGCATTTCGTCAAATGTCTTGTAGTATAACTTCCAGCCATCTACTACCACTTCTTCAGTCGGCATGATATATGGGATGGACTCACAAGGAGTAACTGGTATCGTAATGGTAGCAGGTGCTACACCTTCACAGGTAACGGTTACTGTAATTGCTTCTTCATTCATTCCTTTTACAATTGCCTGTGCTTTTCCATGGAATAATGTTCTTTCCGGTGCGATATCGGATTCATGGCTATTTGGATCACCATTTCCGACACCAAGCAACACTCCATGTTTTATTTCGAACTGTACTTTTTGACTGGTATTTGGGATTACCATTCCCTGTTCATCTAATAAGACCACATCAATTGCCACGGCTTCATATCCACCGGACTGAAGACTCTTTTGGCTAGGGGTTAATTGAAGTTTTACCGGCTGTTTTGCTGTTAACTGTATGTCAGTAGCAACTACAATTCCATCTCGATATCCTACGGCTTTTAATTCACCATCTTCATATGGTACGGTAAATTCTACCTGTTCATATTCATCTGCTGCTTTTTTACCAAGGCTTAC
Source organism: bacterium (assembly GCA_030539495.1). Classification (GTDB taxonomy): domain Bacteria; phylum Bacillota; class Clostridia; order Lachnospirales; family Lachnospiraceae; genus KM106-2. Next base: position 8,145 of record JAUNRX010000080.1, read on the forward strand.
GCCATTACAGAATAGTTCGACTTCTTCGCAATTGGTAATGACAAGGACTCGTATGCTCTTTCCTTGTTCTTGTCGCTCTACCCATGGGGATACAAGATGTACAATTGGTTCCGGTCTCCAGAATGCTTTGTAGAAGTAGCAAGCATCCTTTTCAAAGCCGCAGCTGTCATACGTACCAAAGAAGGTTGCAACACTAGGCCATACAAATGGTGTTGGTTCGCCACGGTAGTCAAATCCGGTCCATACAAAGGTACCAGCCACAAATGGACGTTCCTTTACACATTTCCAAGCTTCTTTAATTGTATTTCCCCAAAGGGCTGCTTCATCGTCATAACAGTTAATCAGATGTTTGTCGTAATCGGTCTCATATACACCACGTACCATAAATGCACTGGCAGTCTCTGAGCCAATAAGAGGAATATTCGGGAACTTTGTATGGAAATCATCGTAACGAGCAGGATTATAATTAATACCCACTGCGTCAAGAATCGTAGTTGCTCCCTCTTCTTCCATGTAGCCACCATTTAAAGCGCCAAGTACAGGACGTGTATCATCTAAAGATTTGATGGTTGCCTGAAGACGGCCTGCCATTCTTCTTCCTTTTCCGCTTCCCTGTAATGGTTCTTCATTTAATACAGAGTATAAGACTACGCTTGGGTGGTTTCTTGCTCTTTTTACAATTCCTTTTACTTCCTGCAAATTATCTTCTGCGGAACTAAATGTTCTGTTCTCTTCCATAACCATCATACCTAAACGATCGCAAATATCTAAAATTTCAGGGTCTGGATTATGTGCAAGGCGGTATGCATTCGCACCAAGCTCTTTTAATAGTTTGATACGATGTTCCTTAATTGAGTAAGGAACTGCTACGCCGATACCGCTGTGATCCTGATGATTACAAAAACCTTTCAGCTTTATGTTTTCTCCATTTAACCAAAAGCCTTGTTCTGGCTCCAATAAAATGGTTCGATATCCAATTGGAGTAACAAGATAATCTTGTTCTTCTCCATCGTAAGATACGGTTACTTTCACTGTATATAACGTTGGTTTTTCAGGACTCCAAAGAGTTGGATCTTCTATCTGGATTACAGTATGTAAACTTTGTGTTGCAAAGCCTTTTACAGTACAATTCATAACTGCACTTCCTTGTACTTGTCCTTCTGGATTACTAAGTTCTACCGATACTGTAGCCTCTTTATCAAACTCAAAGGAGTTTTCCAATTCTACGTCAACGTTTGTAGCCCAGCTTGTTCCTTCTTGTTTTAAAGGTTTTACAAACACGCCATCTGTACTGATGTGGATTGGTGCTTTCTTTACAAGCCATATATTTCGGTAAATACCTGCACCTTCATACCACCAGCCTTCCCAAGCCGTTGCATCAATATTGATTGCAATGGTATTAGGAATAACGCCAAAGTTGGCCATATCGGTCATATCAATTGTAAAGCCGTTATAACCGGAGAAACTACGTTTTAAAATGGTTCCATTAATATAAATCTCAGCATCACAAGACATACCTTCGAATTCCAATTCGATCTGTTTGCCCTTATCTTCCTCGGATAATGGGAATTGCATGCGATACCATGCAACTCCTCGTTCTTTATATCCTTGGTTTGGTGAGCCGTCTTCTGTAAAGTCATGGCTTGTTACCCAGTCATGAGGTAACTCGACTAACTCCCAGTCAGAATCATCAAAACTTGCATCTGCAGGTCCTTTAGCCGCACCGCCTTTGGAAAAACCATATACGTCGTCATGGTTTTTCGTAGGAGGTAATACGGAAATGTTCTGCTCTGTAAACTTCCAGCCTTTATTCAAGCAATAAACACCGGGCTGTCTATTATAGTGTTTCATTTATACTCTCCTTTTACTTATTCTTTTACTGCAGCTCCACCTAGAGAAGTGATTAACATTTTCTGTGTTACAACAAAGAAAATAATAAATGGAACAGATATTAATAATGCACCTGCAGCGAAATCTGCAAATAAGTTTTTCTTATCTGTTACGAAGCTGTACAGACCTAATGCAACTGTCTGTACTTTGGAGGATCTTAATACCATCTTAGGGAAGATATAATCCATCCATGGTGCTGTAAAGCTGGTAATACATAAGAATGTAACAATTGGTTTTGCTAATGGAAGCACGATTCTTGCAAAGATCTGCATATGGTTTGCACCATCGATTCTTGCAGCTTCATCCAAACTCCTTGGAATGGTGTCCAGATAACTCTTAACCAGCCAAGTGTTATATGGAATATTTCCTGCTAAATATACTAAAATAAGTCCCCAAAGGGTATCTAATCCATTAATACGATATAAGATAACATAAATTGCAATCATTCCTACGAAAGATGGGAAGATTTGAAGAATTAATAATGTCATCATTAATGGTTTCTTTAATGTAAATTTAAATCTTGAGAATACGTAAGCACTGAGGGCACATACAAATACAGTTCCAACCATGGTTACTGTTGCAACAATCAGCGTATTCATAAACCATAATGGATAATCTGTATTTTTAAAGATCTGTTTAAAGTTCGCCATGGTAAATCCATCACCGAAAGGAACGATATTAAGTGCTGATATATTTTGTTGTGGAGAAAATGCTGCACTCACTACATATACCAAAGGGTAGAGAACGATAAAGCTTGTCAAAAGCAAAAAGACCCAAACAATTACTCGGTTCAATACCTTACCAAATGAATTTTTCATTATAGTTCACCATCCTTAAATGATTTTGTATTTCTAAAGCTGATAATTGCAAATGGTGCCATAACAATGAAGATGATCACGGCTAATACCGATGCATAATTGTATTTCATTAATGTTACCGTTAAGTTGTAAATCCATGTTACCAAGATATCGGTACCACCTGCACTTGTTAACGTACTGTCTGCAACTTTTGGAAGACCGCCGGTTAAGAAGTAGATCGCACCAAAGTTATTGATATTATGAGTAAATGACATAATGATCAGTGGTGTTGTCTGGAATAATACAAGTGGAAGCGTAATCTTTCTAAACATCGTAAATTTATTAGCGCCGTCAATTCTTGCTGCTTCATAAATATCAGGAGATATTGCAGTCATATTACCCATGATGAGTAACATGAAGTAAGAAAATCCTGCCCAGAGGTTAACTAATACACAAACCACACGACATAACCAAACATCACTTAACCAAGGAATTGAATCTGTGATCAATCTCATATCCTTCAAGGTACGGTTAACAATACCGAAGGAACCATTTAATAAGTTCTTCCAAACAAGCATGCTAAGTAAAGCAGGTACTGCATATGGTAAGATAAAAATAGAACGGAATACTGGTTTAATCTTGATCTTGCTGTCAGCTAAAACAACTGCCATGATTAAGCCACCTACATAACAAGTTACTGTTGCAAGGAAGCCCCAGAGTAGCGTCCAGATTGCAACTCTTGTAAATGCGCTTGTCCAAGTTGCTTCTCCACCGAACATGGTTACAAAGTTGTCAAGTCCAACCCAGTCTACTGTGTTGTTTGGTGGAATATGTTGTGGTGCGGAGTAATTGGTAAATGCAACACATGCCGAGAAGACAAGTGGCACTACTACGAAAAATACGATTAAGAATACGGAAGGTAATAAGCCGAAGACTGGGAATGCTTTTCCTAATGCGGAACGCATCACTTCTTTATTTCCTTTCATATCTCCTGTAATACAATAGTCTTTATATTCACTTAACGCACTACGTACGGATAATACGTAACACATAATGATCAATGCGATTACTGCTAGAACTAAAATTCCGTCTACTAACATAAACATGGAATTATTTCTTAATTTAATTGGTATGTTTGGCTGTGGGGATCCTAATGTGATCATCCCATATATTTTTCCTGCTAAAAAAGGAATTGATAAAAGAGAGAGTAACTCGATCAATGCATAAAACAGACCTTTTACATACTGTTTAAAATAAATAATATGGCTTAATCCCATAAATAAAATGGATGTGATAAGCACTTTCTTTTTTGAACTGCCATCTCGATTTAAAGTAGTCTTCATAATATTCTCCTTTAAGTAAGAAAAGCTATTGTCTTTGATAAGACGAACAGCTTTTCTTTAAAATCATTTTCCAATGCGATATTATTTTTTAAGGATTGCTGCGTTACATGCATCTAATTCTTTTTGAACATCTGCACCACCCCAAATATTAGAGCATGCACTCTTCATTGGATCCCAGAATTGATCAACTTCAGGAATAGATGGCATTGGGTAAGCATATTTTAATTGTTCTTGGAAAGCAGTGATATATTCACTGTCTACTTTAATGCTAGTTGATGGAATTGCACCAGTTAATTTAAAACGTAATTGCTGCATTTCATCAGAAATTAAGAACTTAGCAAATGCTTCTGCTTCTGCTGGGTGATTAGAGTATGCAGAAACTTGCATTGTACGTGCACCTGAGAAGGAAGCTGCTGGATTCTTATCTCCTGGTAAACTTGGAAGAGTTGCTACACCAAAGTTCTTCATACCTGCTTTTTCACACTCAGCTACATTCCAAGGACCAGTAATGTACATTGCTGCTTTACCACTTGTAAATGCTGCTAAACAAATGGAGTTATCAGAGATATCAGCTGCTGGTACATCTAAGTATTGTTTAAAGGATTGGAAGTATTTCATGCCTGCAACAGCGTCTTCTGTATTCATATATGTATTGGAAGCATCTGTTCCGTCTGCACCAAATAACTTGTTTCCATTTTTCCCTGTAAAGATTGGTGAGTAATATGCATCTGCTACATTCCAGATAATTCCGTATTTACCTTTTCCATTAAAAGTCTTACAGAATGCTTCTACTTCTTCCCAAGTCTTTGGAACTTCTTTTACTAAATCTTTGTTATAGAATAATGCATATGTTTCATCGGATACTGGGTAACCGTAAACATCGCCTTTGTATGTAACTGCGCTTTCACAAGAAGCTGCCACTTTGCCTTTCACGTCGTCTGGATTTGTTACTTTTAAGATATGTCCGCCAGCTACTAAACCACCAATTGTGTTACTAGGCGTTGCAAATACGTCTGCAGCAACTCCGGATGGGCCGTCTAATGCGATTTGTGTATTCGCATCACCAACTTCTACGTTTGCGTATTCGATTTTGATATTAGGATATTTCTTTGTGAATTCTGCACCAGCTTGTTTGATGAATTCTTCTGTTTGTCCTGAGGATTCCCAAACTTTTAATGTGATGTTATCTTTTGTAAGCTCTGTTGTACCGCCTTGTGTAGCTGTAGCTGCATCTTCAGAACCACCCTTATCACCACATCCTGTAATCATAGATCCCATAATTGACACACCTAATACTAAAGCGACCATTTTCTTTTTCATATTTTCTCTCCTTCTCTCCCTAAGACCGTAACTTGCTTTGTTGATCCCCTGAGCACAATGTCATAGCCTAGTAATGTCCGATTTGATACTTGTCTGCCATCAATTAAGTCTAATAAGACTCTGCAGCATTCAATGCCAAGGGCTTTTGTATCAAACTTTAGGGCCGTTATACCCGGCGTATAACTTTCTAACAATGCGTTGTCATAAAACGAAGCAACTTTGATCTCGTTCGGTATCACTACCTGTTCATCGTTTAACTTTTGAAGCACTTGGTGGCAGATTTTATCATCCATGCATACAATGCATTCCATGTGATTGGCGAGGATTTCATTTACTGCTTTCTCCACCATAAGTTTCGTATTACATTCAAGATAAACCATATCCTTGCGAGGAATAAGCTGTTGCTCACTGCATCCCTCTAAAAATCCCTGATATCTCTTTTTGCTAACGATATGATTGGAATTACAACCGACAAAAGCAAGTTCATGCGTCTTTTGTGCAATCAGTAAGGAGGTTAACTCTTTACATGCTTCTACATGGTCATTATCCACTTGAATGATACTATCGTGTTCCGAACTACCTATTACTACAAATGGCACATTGCTTTTCATTAGGAATTCTTCTTGTGGATCGCTTGTTACTGTTCTAGTGAGGATTACTCCATCCACTTTCTTATTTTCAACAATTCTCTTTAACCTTGAAATATCGTCGGTATTGATTGTTGTAACAATAACATCATAGTCCATGCTGGTAGCCATCTCACAGATTCCTAACAAACAATGCTGAAAGAAAGGAATTTCATTTAAATCTTGATCGGCAGGCAAAACCACGCTGATATTATATGTCTTGGACTTTGCAAGACCTTTTGCTATGGAATTAGGCTTATAGTCGTATTTCTTGCAGAATGCAAGTACTTCTTCCCTAACTTCCTGGCTAATTCGCCCATTTCCTGAAATTGCTCTGGAGATTGTGGATTTGGAGTATCCTAGCTCATTTGCTATTTCATTCAATGTAATCTTTTTTGTGGTTGTCTTCGTTTCCATATGTAATCCTTCCCTTATTGTGCGCAATCGGTTGTTCTATGGTTATATAGTAACACCTGTAGCAATTAATGTCAATATGTCTAGATTATTATTTTATATTCTCATATTATATACATATTGCACAATCTAATTTCTGCTTCTTTCTTCCAGTATTGCACAGTTTTTCACGATTTGGTGCGCAACTTTGCTCTTTTCTGGATTAGTTATGTTGCGTGAAATTCAGTTTTCTTTATGCTGGAGGCTAGGTTATTGGGTGTCTTAGTTGCAATTTTGTTGTTTTTTGGTGTAAAGAGACGATTGTTTGATGTCCTATAGTCGAACTCTTGAGAGATTTGATTGGGGATACCGGCTTGTTTTGGTATAGGGGGGATTTCTTGTCTCTATACCAAAGACGTTCAAACTTTCACAGTGCAATCGAAAAAACTTTGTTGCGCCAACGGCCTCCTTCTTTTCCTAAAGTTTATTGAACATATAAGTTCAGCATAATAAAAAAGCCCGTCCAATCGGCATGATTTACTCCAATACCGATAGAACGGGCTTTTTTTTAATTCTCTCACTACTCTTCGTAATGCTTAATAAGTCCTTGTGTACCAAGATCGCCTAAGTTCTTTTCTTCAAGGTCTTTATATATTCTCAATACATGATCTAGGATTTCAAGTGATGCCTCATGATCTTTCGCTTCTTCAGAAGCAATCGCCATATCCTTGATAAAGTGCTTAATAAAGAAACCAGGATTTAAGTCTCCTTCTAAGACTCTTGGAACCACATTGGTCATCTGGAAGCTGCCGGCAGCCCCTGTGGAGATTGCGCCAAATAGCGTCTCAGGAGAAAGGCCAACCTTCTTTGCATATACTAAACATTCAGTTACACCTGCAATTGTTCCTGCAATAGCAATCTGATTTGCCATCTTTGCATGCTGTCCCATACCTGCTTCTCCCATATACACAATGTTTTTCCCCATCGCTTCAAATACTTGGTGACAAGCTTCAAATGCTTCTTTGTCGCCACCTACAAGGATTGCTAGCGTACCGGCTTTTGCACCAGTGTCACCGCCGGTTACCGGTGCATCTAAGGAGAAAATGTCTTTTTCTTTCGCTTCCTTATAGATTTTCGCTGCTAATTTCGGAGTTGATGTTGTCATGTCGATGACATAAGTACCTTGATCTGCATTCGCTAAAATTCCAGTTTCCGCGAAATACACTTCTTCTACGTCTTTTGGATAACCTACAATTGTAATTACTGCATCTTGACCTTTTGAACATTCTGCAATAGAGTCGCACCAAATCGCGCCTTCTTCTATTATATCTAAGACTTTGCCTTTTGTTCTTGCATAGATGGATACTTCATATCCTGCTTTCATTAAGTTACGGACCATAGATTTTCCCATGATACCAACGCCGATAAATCCAATTCTCTTCATGTATATTCTCCATTCTATCATTTTTTGTATATAGAACAAAGTGTGTGTTCCACACATTCTCGCGTCTTAAGTCCTTTACAAGGAACACACACTTTGCCCGCGCCGAA
>JAUNRX010000081.1 GCA_030539495.1 bacterium
TTAAAAGTTTAATCACTGATCAAAAAGCTGCTAGCTTATTTAATCCGTTGTAGTTAAAAACTACATCTACTGTTTCTTATAAAGAAACGTTCAAATCTGAAATTCAATTTTTAAAGTCTTGAAAGACTTATTATTTAGAATTTTCAAGGTTGTTTCACTGTTCAGTTATCAATGTTCTGTTTGTCGTTCTTTCCGAAGCGACTTGTTTAGTATAGCAAAGGGAATACTATCTGTCAACACATTATTTTATATTTTTTTGAATATTTTAAAATATGTTAGAATATTCTCAGATATGCCTTTGTATTACTCTTATTGTATGCACAAATTTAATTCTTATTCTCTTCGGATACAAAAATTATTACTATCTTCAAAATAAGTAAGGGGATAGCCCTTCTAGAGCTATCCCCTTACTTATTTTCTATCGCTTTTATACGATATCTGTCTTTAATCCATCAATGATATTCTCTTTTCTTACCTTTCTTGAAGAATAGAACATCGCTGACCCAACAATTGCAAATACAAGTACAAATGTACCAATATAGATATACGCTGGGATCATAAATCCTACTTCAAAACGATCCGTTACAAATAAATAGATCAGATAAGATAGTCCGACACTCACTGGTAATCCATATGCCAATGCCTTTATTCCATATAACATACTTTCAAACATAATCATTCGATGAAATCTCTTTGGTGTCATACCAACTGACTTAAGCATAGCAAATTCACTTCTGCGAAGGTTAATGCTGGTAGAGATGGTATTGCACATATTTGCACAACAAATCAATGACATTAAGGTAATAAATCCATAGGAAAAGATAGAAACTGCATATACTAACTGACGGCCACTTTGTTCATCTGCCTTTACATCATAAATATCATATGCCGAGTCTAATATCCCATTTGCATCTAAGACAGTTTCAAAGTCCTTAATAAGGCTTGCATCTGTTGCTGACTTTACATAGATTCCTTTTCTAACCGGTATCTCCATATCTGACTGCTTTGCAATCTGTTCTTTTATTTGATTAAACGTACTCTCTGAAATAACAAAATAAATGGTACTTGTGTAGCTTTCTCCATAAGAAACAATGCCAATTGGGAGTACTTCCGTTATTGCTGCGACTTCCATGGTAATGTTAAATGCATCTTCATCGGTATCTCCTGTAGAAAGCGGGTCATTTTCTATTACAAAGGTATCTCCTGCAGACAAGTTTGTTGCAGCTATATTATCAATGGAATAGTCTCTTCTCTCTTGTAATTTATTAATTAGGACTCCCTGATTCTTATTTAACTCACCGGATACCTCTATTCCTGCTGCCTTACAGTATGCCTGATAACTATCGTCATCCATGGCGTACAGGTTGAAATTTGGTGTCATTTCATAGTCTTCTGACAATTGACCGGACTTAATGTCCTGTTCTACATACTTCTTAACTTCATCTGATACATACTTCTCGCCATCTTTAATTAATACGCCCAGTCGATTGACTCTTGTCACCTGTGCAATAGAAGGAAGTTCTTTTAGATCATTTACGACCATTTGATCTTGTTTTTGATCTTCACCTTCTATAAATATTCTAGCATCATAGTTCGAAGTAATCACCCCATCCGTATAGGCTGATGTTGAATAGTAGATAAATGCTGATACCGTAATAAACAGTACAACACTGATAAATAAAGAGAATATAATGGAACGATAACGTTTCTTATTACGTTTCATATTCTTTAATGCAAGCTCACCTTCAAATCCAAAGAGTAAACGGTTGAGTCTTGACGTTCTTACCTTCTTTTTAGTAATCTTTATATCCTTGCTCTGTCTGATTGCCTCAATTGGTGAAATTCTAGAGGCGCGGATTGCCGGAATATAAGCAGATATTACAATTGTGACAATTGCTACAATCACACTAATGATTAATGTCTTTGCAGATACCTGTAATGTTAATGGTACATTTAGGCTGGAGTTATCAATCAATATCGGACTTACTATTTTAAAGGCGATGGACATTCCCACGATCCCTGATAATATCCCTAGTGGAATCCCAATTGCACCATACACAAATGCTTCAAAAAATACGGTATTTCTTTTTTGTCGTTTTGTTGCACCTACGCTGGATAACATCCCTAGCTGTTTGCTTCTTTCTGAAATAGAAATGGCAAAACTATTATAGATTAAGGTAATGGAGCCTATCATAATAATTACGATCAGTAATATATACATTACTGTAATAAATGTGGTAAGCCCCTGATCTGGAGTAACCCCTTCATAATACAATACATCTTGATTTACTTCTGCATTACTGATATCTACGATTATAAGGTCTTCTTGTGACGCTTCTGCATATGGCTTCTCTAACCCTAAACGAAGGGCATCTTTTATAGCATCCTTATAAATGGCATTAGACACATTATTATAATATACATAACCATTTACCTTTCTATTTGTTGAAATATGCTCTGGATTTAGATAAGTAAACACGGAATATCCTGGTGCACTTGAACTCTCGATCGCAAAACTAGGCTTACTAATAATGCCTACTACCTTATATGTCTTTTTCTCACCGGTAAAACGTAATTCCTCGCTAGCTGTTACGACGTGTCGCTCTTCCTTTTCATCATAATAACTAAGTTCCGTATCTTGACCAAGATAAGTGCTATTCATGCTTAATGGCTCCGTTAAGGATAATCCATTTTGTTCTGCTGCTTTAGGATCTGATATGTTTTTAATATAACGTTCCCCTAATTCATAAGTAACGGTATCTCCTATCTTTACATTAACATGCCCATTTTCAATAATATGTCTGCTGATTACCAGCTCTTCCTCATTTTCTGGAAAACGACCTTCCTCTAAGTGAAGTGGAAGATTTGAAAATGCAGAATCATTTACTGCCTGAATATATACATAAGGCTTTTTTTGATTTTGGGAACCAGAAAGATTTGCATAACCAACGGTTTGTGTCATAAATGCCTCGCCTGGATTTTCTTCCTGTATAAAACTCGTAAATTTATCTGCTGCAATGTCCTTATACTCAATATGCCATTTGCCATCCGACTCAAACATAATCTCACGCATCCAGTTGATTCCCGATTGAACGCCTGTGGTTACTGCCGTTAACATGGCAACACTGATTACAATACCAATAATCGTAACAATGGTTCTTGCCTTATTCTTTCGTATATGCTTTAGGGTAAGCTTATTCATAATATTCATATTAGTTTACCCCCACACCACGGTTTCTAATGACTTCATCTTTGGCAATCTTACCATCCTCAATGGTAATTACGCGGTCTGCCTGAAGGGCAATACTTTCATCGTGGGTAATTACGATTAGTGTTTCCTTATAAATCTCATTGGCAACTTTTAAAAGCTCTATAATTTCATTTCCGGTCTTACGGTCTAGGTTACCGGTTGGCTCATCTGCCATAATGATGGCCGGGTTGGTAATCATGGCCCTTCCGATCGAAACTCTCTGCTGTTGTCCGCCAGATAACTGGTTTGGTAAATGATCTAATCTCTTTTCCAGTCCTAATGTCTCGATTACCTCATCAAATTGTTTTTTATTTACCTTACGGTTGTCCAATAATAATGGTAACGTGATATTTTCAGTTACATCCAGTACCGGAATTAGGTTGTAAAACTGATAGATCAGTCCAATCTGACGGCGTCTAAAGATTGCTAACTTTGTTTCATTTAAATTATAAATATCTGTGTTATCAATGAATACCTTTCCGCTTGTTGGACGGTCAACCCCACCTAATAAATGTAACAATGTGGACTTTCCGGATCCGGATGGTCCAATGATTGCAACAAACTCACCTTTATTCACAGAAAATGAAATATTGTCTAGTGCCTTTACTGCTGTCTCGCCTTCACCATATACTTTACATAAGTTCTCTACTCTTAAGATTTCCATATTGCCTCCTTATTTGCTCCTGTTTTTTAACTTGTTTTAAGTGTACCATGGCAACATGACTGTTAAGTGACTGTGAATATGACAAAATTGTCACCTTATGCTAACGATAAAATTTCAGCTTGAACTTGGTCCCTACTTCCGGTTCACTTTCTACCTCAATGACTCCCTTTTGCTCCATCACTATGCTCTTAGATAATGCCAGCCCTATTCCCACACTATCCATGCTTGCATTCTTGCCACGATAAAAACGTTCAAAGATATGAGGTAGATCTTCTTTTGCAATTCCAACTCCTGTATCCTCGATGAGAATACTAGTATACAGATGGTTATCCGAATACGTAATTTGTATTGTCCCACCTGATGGGGTATGTTCGATACAGTTCTTAACAATATTACTGATTGCCTCCACCGTCCATGCCGGATCACAGACAAACTCCAAGGATTCTTCTCCGTCAATGACTAGTGTCTGATCATTGACGTCCATCTGTACTAGGAAGCTGCTGCATGCTCTCTTTACTAACTGCTTGATGTTAACGTTCTCTTTCTTAAATGTAACGCTTCCTGCATCTAGCTTTGAAATTTTTAACAAGGATTCAATCAGCCAGCGCATTCGTTCCAGACTGTTTAATATATTTCTTGTAAACTGCTTTCGTTTTTGTTCTGATAAGTCCTGCTGCTCCAATAAATCTGCCATGACCGTAATAGAGGTTAGCGGTGTTCTAAGCTGATGGGAAATATCTGAAATGGCATTCGCCAAGAATACCTTGTCCTTCTTTAATAGTTCCTTTTGATGAAGCAAGGTCAGACAAAGCTTGTACAATTGATTTTTCAAAATACTGAGTTCACCCTCCCTGTTATCTAACAGGTCAAGGCTTTCTTCCCCATATTGAAAATCTGAAATATATGCAGTTAGCTTCTTAATTTCCTGATATCGTTTTCTTGTCGCAATACTATTAATTACAATTATTCCTGCTGCCGTAAGGAGTAAACACCAGATTGAAGCAAGTGTATCCGTCAAAAGAAGGATTACTCCAATAGACAGGATACCAATCTGTAATAGCACAGTAATTAAAAACTCTCGATTCTTTAACATATTATTGTTTCTCCATAATATAGCCCAGTCCCCTTACGGTCCTTATTACCGTAGGATTTTGTGGGTCATCCTCTAATTTTTCACGCAACCTCTTAATATACACGGTTAACGTATTATCATTTACAAAGTCACCGGTTACATCCCAGATTCCCTCTAATAACTGGTTTCTGGATAATACCTTTCCTAAGTTCTTAACGAATACTAGTAATAAGCGATACTCCATTGCCGTAAGAATTACTTCCTGTTTCTCTTTATACACCTTTGCTTCATTGACTAAGATCTCAATGGAACCAATAGAGACCTTATTATCTGTCTGGCCACTCTTTCCATAACGACGTAATACCGATTTTATTCTGGAAATCAGTTCGCGAATACGAAATGGCTTTGTAATATAGTCATCTGCTCCCATATCCAGGCCCATTACCACATTGCCCTCATCATCAATGGCTGTTAGGAAAATAACCGGTACATCGGCCTTTTGTTTAGCTTCCTTACAGATTTCATATCCTGTCCCATCTGGCAGCGTAAGGTCTAATAAGTAAAAGTCGAACTCTGTCTCCTGCATCTTTTCTCTTGCCTCTGCAACGGTACCTGCAATTGTTGTTGCAAAGCCTTCCTGCTCCAACGAATATTCAATCCCCGCTGCAATGACTGCATCATCTTCCACAATTAATAATTTCATTTCCTATCTCCTTTATTTTTACAAAATGCCTGTAATCTTGATATATTTCTACATTATGTTATACTCTTTTTATATTACATACCAATGGATGGTGAACAATTATGAGTATTATCTTATCTGCCTCAAATCTAACTAAAATCTTTCGTCATGAAGATCAAGATATTATGGCAATTAACAACGTTTCGCTTACCTTTGAAGAAGGCACGTTTACTGCGATTATTGGCAGAAGCGGCTCCGGTAAGACAACACTGCTGCACCTTCTTAGCTCGTTAACTTCTCCCTCTAGTGGAGAAGTCTTTCTCTATGGGAAAAAGATTGCTTCCCTAAACGATGCTGAGCTATCTGCCTTAAGGCGGACACATATCGGCTTTGTCTTTCAAAAATACATGCTGCTAAATGAATTTACAATCTACGAAAACATTATGCTTCCTTGTATTATTGACAAGCATACCATAGATAAAGCCTACATTGATGATTTATTACATACCCTTGGCTTATGGGAACAACGTAACTTCTATCCAAAACAATTATCCGGTGGACAAATCCAGCGTGCCTCCATTGCACGTTCCCTTGCAACAAAACCGACCATTATCTTTGCGGATGAACCGACAGGACAGTTAGACCGTAAGTCAGCATTAGAAGTACTTGATCTTTTACTTCTATCCGGACGTAAATATAATATGACCATTGTCTTAGTTACACACGATCTTAAGCTTGCCCAAATGGCCGACCGGATTGTTTATATAAGCAATGGACAGCTCCGAAAGGAATGGGACGATTAATATGAACTCACTCTTTACATCCTATACACTAAAAAGTATGTTTCGAAGGCGGAAGTCTTGGCGTCTCCGTCTTTTGCTATGTTTATTCACAGTTACTTCGATTCATTTGATTACTGCCGTATATTCTATCATAGAACATATGGAATATGAAGATTTAAAAAAGACATATGGAAGTTGGAACTTCTCAGTATATCAAACAACCAGCAAGACTAGGGCACTACTAAATGAAAATGTTTTAATTGATGAGATCGGTACGATGACCATTTATGGTACGATTAATTCGGAGGCTTTCAACGAATATAACTATATTGGATCACTTGACGACTCTGGAATAGACCTAACCAGACTTACATTTGAAGCAGGCGCTGCTCCCAATGAGCCGAACGAAATTGCACTAGAAAAGAATCTTCTTTTAAAATTAGGCTTCGACAGTACTATTGGCTCTCCCATCACTGTAACCTACACAAATATTCTTGGGGAGACGGAGCATCTAAACTTTACCCTATGCGGCATAGTAAATTCCTATCATAATACGTATTTAAAACAAGGCCCTTTAGTAACTGCTTTTGTATGTAATACATTTCACTCTTCCATTAAATATACGGAGTATATCAATACCTTTATCAAGCTAAACGATGCCTTTCATTCTCAGGCAATTATGAATGAGATAAAAAATGGAAGTACGGTATCGGCAACTCATCCGGAAGAGACCTGGTACTATAACTCATATATTGAGAAATCTATGGAACTGCCCTATCGTCCAATTATCTGTATGCTTGCCACGTCACTGCTCTTAGTCGTTGCCCTGTATCATTCCTTCTTATTTTATTTTAAGAATCGGTACAAGGTACTTATGTACTCGCAGCTTATGGGCATGAATAAAAAAACAATTTTACGGATTCATTTACAAGAAAGCGGCCTCTGTATCACTAGCTCCTTTTTTGCAGGAACGATTCTTTCGGGACTGGCCATTCTTCTGTTTTATGGAAGTTCTAAGCTAATCCATAGCTCTATACCGCTACATATGAATTACCGACTACTTGGCTATTCTATTTTATTTACCCTGCTTTCCTTGTTATTTGGCATACTTGGTCCCTGCCTGCACTGTTTCCTCGTATTTGATCAGATACCAAAACAAAAGCTCCCAATTGCAAGTGACCCTTTCAGTCCTAAAAAATATAAAAAGAATACGTTTATTCTATTTCGTCTGATTAAGGTCTATAAATCCAAAGCACTGTACTTCCTCTTATGTAATATGTGTACTATTTTACTGCTAAGCATACTTGGGGTCTCCTCAAACTATCTGTATAAAAATTTAGCACATGTTGAAACAGAACATATTATTGACTATACCATAGGAGTCTCCCCATTTTCACCTGCTACCTTGAATAAGAAGGAACAGGTTTCCTCTTCTGTACTTGATAAGATTTCACAGCTTGATGAAGTACACGATATTATCAAATATCGATATGCATCAACTGCCTCATTGACATTAATCGAGTTTCCAGAGCAGGAATCTTACAATTACGATACCACAACACAGACAAAGAAACTAATCAGCAAATATCATTTATTCAAGGAATTGGATGAAGAATCTATGGATTCCTGTATTTTATATATTCCCAAACAGAATGAGTCCTCAAATTCCTACCTTTATAAACATAATAAGCCCCGCATCGGTGATACAATTCGCTTTGACTATCAAAATAATACCTATGAACTAAAGGTCGTTGGGATTATGCAGGAAAACGAATTTGAGATGCTGACCAATAAAGAACCGTGTACAATGCCTTGTATCTTTACAAATTCCAATACCTATGAATATATCACATATTCTTCTGATCAAGAATACTTTGACTATGCTTCTATTATTTATAACGATATTACCGAGTGCTCCGTTACTACCAACATTATAGATACTATATTATTTTCTGAGCCAAATGTAACAACCAACCACCTAAATACTGAAAATAAGAATATCGCACAGGTTCTTACTAAGAAACTTACGCTTCATCTAATCTTTACCATATTTATCATTCTGCTTTCTGTTGCACTTCAAGACAGTCAGCGTTCTATGGCGGAAGATTATCTAGAATACCATGTACACGTGCTTTGGTACCTAGGGCTTTCCAAGAAGGAAATCATTAAACTCTATGTAAAATTCTATTGTTACTTGATTTCCCTTTCCCTTACGATTGCGATGATCCTTACCATACTCTACTACCTGCTGTTCTACCGGCCAAACTTTTCCCTAGTTCCATTTGCACCTGCCGTATTAGTAGCATGGCCTGGATGCTTTTATTTCTGCATATTTTTTATTTTCTGCTATCTTACTCTATATTTTAGTAAATCATACAAATATATTCATAAGATGATAAATAGTTTTTAATTCTTACATAAAATCTTTCACTATGTAAGAATTATGTAAGAATTAATAGTTATACTTTAGGTAAAGGTTGATACGTAAGCAATAGAACATACCGTATTCTGAGGGGAGTTACTGATACGTTCTACTCCTTAATATTCATCCTATATAGCAGTTTGCTATATTAATTACATAATCCTTTTCGGATTTTCTACTCCATTAAAAGGACTGCTCTAGCCAAGCAGTTCTTTTTTTGACGATTAAATGTATGCAGTAAATTGATATTCTTGTCGTATATTGTTACAATAGCTAAAGAAAATGGTATATTAAATCACTTTAGGAAAGAAGGATTTCATGAATAAATTATTAATTGTAGAAGATAATCATGCGCTGTTGCAAAGCTTATGCCAACTCTTAGAAGCAAATAATTATGAATGTGTTACCGCAAGCAGTGTTGCAGAAGCAACTACCCTCTTACATAGATGCAACGATTTTGACTTATACTTATTGGATTTGAACTTGCCAGATGGCAATGGGTTAGATGTCTGTAAAATCATTCGCCGTTCCAACCATACCCCAATTATCTTTCTGACAGCTACCAACTCCGAAGATATGATTATTACAGCACTCCAGTCAGGAGCCGATGACTATATTACCAAACCATTTCGTATGGGGGAATTGACTGCACGTATCCAGGCACTCCTACGTAGAAGCCAGCTCTATCAGACAAGCCAGTTAATCCATACTGCCGATCTTGTACTAGATTTAGAAGCCAAAACAGTCCTTAGAAATAATACTCCAATTAATCTACGCCCCACTGAATTCGAAATCTTAAGCCAGCTGGTGCAAGCAGATACCCGTATCGTACATAGAAACATCTTATTAGAAAATATTTGGGATGCGAATAACAACTTTGTCGATGAAAATACGCTGTCCGTTCATGTCAGCAGACTTAGAAATAATTTAGGCACCTATAATAATGCACGTTATTTTGAAACCATTTGGGGAATCGGATATCGTTGGATTCATAAAATAATCTATTAAGAGGAGCGAATATATGTTTAATTACAAAAGAAGAGTCTTATTATCCTTCCTGGTCTGTACTATAACACTCTGCCTTCTTCAGACCGTGGTCTATATTAACTACACAAAGAATACCATGCATGACTTTATATGCCAGGTCGGAATTATTTATGAAGAATGCCCCCAAAAGACTGGCTCCATTATTAATAAAATAAATAAATATCAGTATGAAGATCAAGACCTTGTTTATGCCAAAGGGCAGGAGGCATTAGCCGTATATGGTTATGGTACAAATAGCATCAATTACTTTAAATCACTTACCATCAGCTCCTATCACTATATCTTTTTAATTTTAGGATTAGTGATCTGCCTTACCTTACTTGGTATTTATACCAAACGTCCTGCCACTAAGATTGCAACCATTATTTGTGACCTGATTCGTAATATCGAGCTCTCTATGAATACTCTTCCCATCCAATTAGAGACCACGATTACAAATATACCGGTAATCAATGAATTAAATGCTCAGATTATTTCTTTGGTGGAGCAGCTTAATCATCAGATTGAATTATTAAAACGTGCACAGGCAGACCGCACTGTCTTTATCGAAAATATTTCCCATCAGATTAAGACACCTCTTACTTGTATCTCGCTCGATCTTGAACTGCTGTCTAATGTAAATAGTCCGGACAAAATAGCCATCTATACTGACTCATGCTATACTCAGATTGACCATATTGAAGCATTAATTAACCGACTCTTAAAGATAGGAAAGCTGGAATCCGGCAAGATTCATTATGAATTTTTAGAACACAACCTGTTAGATACCATCAATGTACTATGTAACTCCCTGGAAGCAAAATACTCTGGAAAAAAAGTTACGCTGTCTTATGATCCTGAAGATAGTTATATTATCAGTTATGATATCGTATGGCTCTATGAGGCTTTAGATAACATTGCGAATAACTGTTATCTTTACTCTTATGATAATCAAGGTATTGAACTGGAACTTACCCGCTATGACAGCTATATTAAAATTATCCTACGTGACCATGGCATCGGGATTTCAACAAAAGACCTCCCTAATATCTTTGACCGTTTCTATCGTTCAGATCAGACAAAGAACCAGGAAGGCTTTGGTATTGGACTAAATTTAGCCAAACTTGTAATTGAAGATCATCATGGCAGTATCTTTGCGCAATCGGATAACCGTTCTACACAATTTATTATTCATTTGCCATTGATTATTTCATAAAGGAATGTAATTCCCTATCATATTTTCGTTTTGTAATTAGATAAAAAACCATCTGAGAAATAAAATATACGAGGATCACCTTACAAGTAGTCTTCATAAACTGTGAAAGGATATTGCTTCCTCCAAACAGATTCGTCAGATAATAAATAATACATCCGCCTGCAAAGGCTCCAAAGATAACAGGTAAAAAGTAAATAAGCTGCAATTCTTTACGGGTTACCTGTTTTCTTTCTTTTGTCGTAATACCAATTCCCGTTAATTTCTGATACATTTCTTTTGTCTTCCCTAATTCCCCCATCTGTCGTAAATACAATACAGCTCCCCCTGATACAAAGAACAAGATTGCAAGTACGATACTGACGAATAAAAATGTGCTGTAGGATTTCTTAAGTGTTTCATACTGCAGTATTGTTGCATTAATTGGGAGACTTTTAGTCGTAACGTAGTTCGATAATTCGTCTATAATTGGTTTCGTCTTCTTCCAATCCTCATAAGAAATCAAATGATAAACTCCACTCATGGTCGCCTTATTCTCTTCATACATCTTCTGGTAATCCAGTTCATTTACAATTAATACAGAAGGACTTGGAAACGACTTTGATACAAAAGTATCCTCATGGGCTGCACTACAAACATGTAAGGAATAGTCCTTTTCTTCTCCATAAAGAGTAATCTTACTTCCGGCGTCCATTCCATTATTTCCAGGAATCCAATCTACTCCCATATTAAAGCATTCTCCTTGCTTTAAAGATAACTTATTTCCTGTCTTAGTGTTGTAATCCTTTTCGGAGATAATTGGAATGGACGCCTCCAAATGCTGCTCTTGATTTGTTGTACTAAGATATACAAAAGAAACCTCTCGCTGCTCTTTTACCGGCTGTTTATTAAGAATTTCTTTAAGTGTGGCTGGATCAACTTTATTTTCTTTCGTTGTCTCCACATACTCTATTGTATTTGGTTCCATTAATGCAATTTCCTCACTTAAATTTAATAAGGAAATTGGAGAAGCCACAAAAATTATGGTAAGCGTACTTAAGATACTAAGTACAAATAAAATCCTTTTGTTCTGGTCATATTTCTTCTGAATTGTTGATACTGCCAGCATATTTTTAGTATAGTAAGAAGTAGTCCTGCATTTTTCTAACATGGTTCTTCCACCCTTTGCAATTGTCAGGTAAATGGCAAAAAACAAAAGTATTGCATAACCTGCTAAAAATCCCATATTCTTTCTGAGCTCTTCATTGGAAGTTAGAACGAATAAAACAAAGATCTGTGCTACGAGAAGTACTCCACCGATCACTCCAAGTATCCCATCCCATTTCTGATAAGGCCTTGTCTCTACAGTTCGATCCTCTTTTAAGTACATGGTAATGTCCATACGGTTCATTCTTCTTGTTGTCTTCACATAAATAAAAAATGAGATAAAAAGAAACGTAATGGCTGTGCTTAAAAAGGATTTATAATCTAAATAAAATGTAACATCTTTCATCTCAAGGATCTTTAATATGGTAAGCTGAAACATTCTTGAAAGAATTGCACCAATCAAAAGTCCTGCAACCAGACTAGTTCCATTAATAATTGCATTCTGCGTATTTACTAATGTCTTAATCTGTTTTCTTGTCATTCCAAGGCTCATATATACACCAAGTTCTTTATTTCTTCCTTTTACAAATGATGTACTTGCATAGATTAAGAAGAAGATGCTAAATAGCAAAATTCCTACCACCGTGACTGGCATTACATAACGAAACATATCCTGATTTTCCCCTTCAATCAGCTGCTTATTAAAGATCAATGTGGTGTAGTTGAAAAATATAACGATGGAAAAGGTACTGCATAGAAAGAAGGATAAGTACTGCTTTACATTTCCTAAAAAATTCTTTCGAATCACATCTTTAAAGGTCATTGCTAACACCTCCGATCATTGCCTGGCAATCTAAGATATAGTCGAAGAATTCCTTTCTTGTACCTTTTCTTACAATCTCCATAGCAATCTGCCCATCTTTAATAAAGATGATTTTCTTACAGAAGCTTGCTGCAAATACATCATGAGTTACCATAAGAATGGTTGCCTTATTCTGCTCATTGATGTCACTAAAACAATTCATAACCGCATTGGCAGACTTGCTGTCCAGATTACCGGTTGGCTCATCCGCAAATACTAAGATAGGATCATTAATTAATGCACGACTGACTGCCACTCGCTGTTGCTGCCCTCCTGAAATATTGTATGGATATTTATTTTCCAGATGTTCAATTCCAAATTGCTTCATTATGGCACTTGCCTTCTGCTCCATTTCCTCTTTTGGACGTTTCTCTAATACCATCGGAAGCATGATATTTTCCTTTACCGTCAGATGTTCTAATAGATTAAAATCCTGAAATACAAATCCAAGCTTCCTTCTTCGAAATACTGCCATCTCATCTTGATCCATCTGATTAATTTCTTTTCCCTCAATTTCCACCGCTCCTGTGGTTGGAGCCGTAATTCCACTTAAAATATTGACAAGCGTGGACTTTCCACTGCCACTTGGCCCCATAACCCCTATAAACTCTCCGGCCTGTACCTGAAGAGAAACTCCATTTAATGCTTTTGTTGCATTCTCAACTTTATATTCTCCATATACTTTGGTTAAGTTAGTTGCTTTTACTAATTCCATATGATAGCCTCCTAAAACATTTCGTTTTCTTTTTTTCTACTATCATTGTAGTCACCTTACCCTCTGTGCTCCATTCATTTTAGTTACTTAACCTTTCACTTTTGTAAGATAAGTAATGCTGGCAATAGTGCCTGTCCCAGCTTTTGACTCAATCTTTAATTGCTGTCCTAATAACTCGCAGACTTCCTTACAGAAATAAAGCCCGATACCACTAGAGCGTTTCCCTAGCCGTCCATTCTCTCCAGTAAAAAATGCTTCAAAGATTCTACTTTGATCATAGTCTGGTATTCCGATACCTTCATCTTTAATATACAGGGTCACTGTTTTTTCCTGCTTCTTAATCCCAAAATGAATATACTTCTGCTCCTCTGATGCCGAATATTTAACTGCATTAGAAATAAGCTGTGTCAGCACAAGATCATTCCATTTACCGTCAGATAACACAGTAACTCCATTTAAATCGCCATCAATTTTCGGATACACACGATTATAGATAAACAAACGCTTCTGCTCATTTAAAATACGATTTAGCTCTGTTCCCAAGTCTATTCTGCTAGGTGTATAATCTACTACAAACTCTTTCAGCCGGATCATCTCCAATACAAGGTCTAACTGCTTTGTTGTCCGCTCATTTTCCTGATTTAACTGCTCTATAAACTCTTTTTTCTTTACTTCACCTCGTTCATATCGCTCTATTAGAAGCTTGTTCACTGATAATGGCGTCTTAAGATTATGGATCCAAGTGGATAGAAACCGCTCCGTCTCTTTCTTTTCCATTCTCTGTTCAAATAACTTATTTTGATATTCTTTATGTAATGCCGTCATACTCTGGCTGATATACTCATCCAAACATCCTTGCACCTGGCGGTTGCTCTCCTCATATTGCCTTAGAGATTCCACTTTTTTCATCAAAGCACGATATCGATAAAACTCTATCGCTAAATAAATTGCATACACACTTATACTAAGTAGAATCGGATATATCAATTCAATCTCTTTGTCTATCGTTAAATAGTAAAAGGAAATTAGTAAGAAGTCGGATAGTGCAAATGCAATGGTGACTCTCTTTTGATCTTTAAAAAAACTGACTAGCATATGCTCCATCTCAGTCCCCCATTCTACAAAGTTCAAATAAATAACCTGCACCACGTTTTGTCTTTATAACGCCCTCTATTCCTAAGGTAGCAAGCTTTCCTTTTAACCGTGTAACATTTACGGTCAGCGTATTGTCATCTACAAACAATTCATTATCCCATAATGCCTCTAACAAGACTTCTCTTGAAATGACCTGATCTGAATTTTGTAAAAATACTTTCATCAAACGATATTCATTTTTGGTGAGTTCAACCTGCTTTCCCTTATAATGCAGTTGAAAATTATGTACATTTAATTGCAGCCCTTTCTGACTGATCCATTCTGTTTCCGGAAGTTTTGCATATTCTCCATATAGTCTTCGTATCGTGGCATTTACTTTTGCTAATAATACCGTCATACTAAATGGTTTTATTATATAATCGTCAGCACCTAGCTCCATGCTTAGTATTTGATCCATATCCGAATTTCTAGCGGATGTTATTATAATCGGAACTTTTGACTCCTTACGAATTCTCTTACAATAGTAATTTCCATCAAAATATGGGAGATTGATATCCATAATGATCAATTGAGGCTTTTTCACTTGAACTTGTTCTTCCACCTTCTGAAAATCTTTTACAATTGTCACTTTATAGGAATAATTCTCTAATACTTCCTTTACTTGATTTGCCAATGCTCGATCATCTTCAATTACCATTATCTTAAACATGATATCTCCTCTTTCTCTTTCATACTATTGTCTGTTCCTATTGTTCTATTATATACAGTTGCTTACATTGGCGCAAGAAAGCAGAGTATCCACAGGAACGATTGACTCTAACTATTTTATTCACTGGCTTTTTTATTGATAGGGCAATTCTTATAGAGATTTCTTATTGACGTTGTTGATTAGATTTGGATTGTTTTAAATGATTGTTTATAACTTATTTTTTAAAATTTATTTTTACACTCATGAAATGAAGGATAATTAGAATGGATATTTGTTTGTAAAACTCTTGCGCCGGACCTGGTCGCGGCAGCGACATCTTCCTTTTTTGTTATATAAAAGATTGCAAAGCAACCTTTTATATAACAAAAAAAGAACCGCATCTCTGCGATTCTCTCTACACGTTTATACCTTCAAAACTACACATTGCTTACGAATTTATTGTCATTTATCTATTTGATTAAGC
>JAUNRX010000082.1 GCA_030539495.1 bacterium
GAGCATTTGAATACTTTATGGAAAGCTCTCCAGCTGCACAAAACGACAATGCAGATATTCGTGTATTGGAACCATACGTACATGGCCAATTTACCGAGGCTACCGAAAGTCCATTTGAAGGACGCAGCCATGTGCACTGGTTAACAGGTACTGCATCTACTGTAATGGTTGGATGCGTGGAAGGGATCTTAGGCTTAAGACCAGATTTTGACGGTATTAAGATTGAGCCAGCAATTCCAAGTGAGTGGAACGAGTTTACGGTTAAGAAGGTATTCCGTGGCAAGATCCTTAATATTACCGTGAAAAATCCAAACGGTGCAGAAGGCGGATGTAAAGAGTTCTACTTAAACGGTGATAAATTAGACAGTAACTATATACCTGCAAAAGATATGAAAGAAATTAATGAAGTTACGTTAGTAATGTAATAGGCATAAAAGGACTATGTGGGCTCCACATGGTTCTTTTTTTGTAGAGAAACCATTGGTAATAGGACTAAAGTCTATAGGATGATTTGTCAGAAAAATGTATTTTTTGGCCGATATATATAGTGTTACTACCAAAGGAGGAATTACAAATGAAAAATGGAAAACATATCAGAAAATTACTGACTGTAGGAGCCTTTTTCCTTGTACTATCAATGGGGAAAAAAATAAGTTATGCTGGATCCACAGAGACTACAGTTTATGTGGATGCAGCAGCTGCTACAGGAGGAAATGGAAGCAGTTCAAAACCTTATGCATCCATTCAGACTGCATTAGACAGCCTGGAAGAAGGAGCAGGTGGAAAAGTCCTATTACGGGCAGGTACATATAAAGAAAAAGTGACGATGAAAAAGAATGGCTCGAAAGAGACGCCCATTACAATTGCCCCTTATAACGGTGAAACAGTCATTATTAATGGACAAGGAAGCAATGGAGTATTATTTCACTTAAATGGAAAAAGCAATATTGTAATTGATCAATTAGAATTTTGTAATATGCAGGGAACAACATCTGGAGTTGCCATTGCAATTATGGGAGTTGGTAAGGAAGACAATATTACAATAAAGAATTGTGAAATCTATGAGATCAATGCAAAAAATCCTGCAAACTGCAATGCAGATGCTATCTCTATCCGTGCAGCAAATGGAAAGTCTTCCAATATCAATATTCTTAATAATCATATTCATGATTGTGAGACCGGATGGAGTGAGGCAGTCGTTCTAAATGGTTATGTAGATGGTGCAGTCATTAAAGGAAATAAAATCGAACATATCGGGAACATTGGGATTGATATTGCAGGACATTATGGAGTCTACAAAGATTCAGCCTACGACCAGGCTAGAAATGTATTAATTGCAGACAATGTGATTGATGATTGCGTGTCTCCAAACTGTGTCAGTTCAGCAGGAATTTATTGTGATGGAGGAAGAAATGTCACAATAGAGAATAATATAGTAACGAATTCTCAAGTGGGAATTGGTATTGGCTGTGAGGAAGCAGATCGTGGATACCCAGTTACCGATATTATCATAAATAATAATGCAGTATATAATACAAGTTACGCTGCATTTGATATTGGAGGATATTCAAGCAAATCAGGTACAGTACAGCAAGTAGTAGTAACAAACAATACGTTTTATACAAATAACAGCAATAATTCAGCAATTCACTTTACAAAACTTAAAGATGCTCACTTTGAAAGAAATCTAATTGCTACACCAAAAAGAACCATTATGTCACTGGATGTAAATCAATCGAACATTAGCAATGTTACATTTAAGGATAATCTATTTTCAACAGCTTATCGTTTGATATCTGAGGTAACGCTCTATATTTCAGGAGTTAGTGGTAACGCTCCATTTGTCGGATATATAAAGGATGCTAAATATCTTACGCTTTCTGAAATCCAGGTAACACAGGCATATGATACGAATACCGGTTATGGATATCAGTCCAGCATTAAGGAACCGGAAGCTGGTGCAGGTGATACTGAAGATAAAGATGAGCGTCCAAGTCATGACGAAGATCAGACGCCAGGAGAAGATCAGAAGCCAGAGACAGAAAAATTGACCTTGCTCTTTGATGCTTTTGAAGAAGGAAAGATATTAAATTCCATATCACAGGCTGATTTTATATTAAATGCAACAGCGAAGAAGACAATGGAAGTGATAAAGGGAGAATATAAGGCAGCAGATGGAACGAGATTTACAAGTAAGCTGCGTTTAAATGGTGCAGGAAGCATGACAACGAGAAATATTCAGTTTACGGCTTCTAAAGATAAGACGATCATTTCGTTCTATGCTGCCAATACATCCACTACAGGAGCGATCCAATTAATCAATGAGACAGGTGAGATAGTAAGATCAGTAGCGATTGGAACGGCAATTAAACAATATACATTTGAAAATCTAGCAGCAGGAAATTATTATCTTGTTGCAGATGGAGGAAATATGACAGCATACTCGGTCAGTCTTTCCTGGTAAGTAAGAATGCTCATAAAATTCCAGAGAAATCGGAATAGTATGAGCATTTTTTATTTACCCGAATAACGAGCCAAAGTGATGCTTACATCTTTTTACAAGAAGGGAAACTACCATGTTTTACACCCTCTAAATATATAAGTTATATAGGAAATACCTTGCGAGTTATAAATAAAGTATGTTACACTTAGTATCGGTAAAAATAGAAATGAAAACAACGATTTACGTGTTTATATATATAAAGGCAGGAAAATAAAAATGGTATATTTAGATTATGCTGCAAACACACCATGTGACGAACAAGTGCTTGAAAGCTTTGTTACAGCAGCGAGAGACTATATCGGCAATCCAAATTCTTTGCATCAGCCAGGAGTAATGGCAAATCAGAGAATGAGTAAGGCAAGTGAGACAATTTCTTCTTTACTTGGAGTTAAGCCAAATGAAATCATTTACACATCAGGAGCAAGTGAAGCAAATAACTTGGCAATCAAAGGGATTGCAAGACAGTATCGTCATTCTGGAAAACATATTATTTCTACGGCATTAGAGCATTCAGCAGTAAGCGGGGCGCTTTCCTATCTTGTAAGTTTAGGCTATGAAGTAGATTTATTGGATATTAATCAGGATGGAACTGTGGATTTAGATCATTTAAAAGAGTTATTAAGAAATGACACGATTTTAGTATCAGTAGGATATGTAGACAGTGAACTTGGCGTGAAACAGCCGATTACTGAAATTGCAGAGATCTTAAAAGCGT
The DNA here is from genome assembly GCA_030539495.1 of bacterium. Taxonomy (GTDB): domain Bacteria; phylum Bacillota; class Clostridia; order Lachnospirales; family Lachnospiraceae; genus KM106-2. Next base: position 3,219 of record JAUNRX010000082.1, read on the forward strand.
ATCCAAACTGCCACTTCCATACGGATGCAACACAGGCAGTAGGAAAGATCGAAGTAGATTTTACAGGGGTAGATTTAGTATCCTTTTCACCACATAAATTCTTTGGATTAAATGGTGCAGGAATCTTAGTTCGTAAAGAGGGAGTAAAGCTTGAGCCAATTATTCATGGAGGAGCTTCCACTACAGAAGAACGAAGCGGAACCCCGGTACTTGCCATGGCAGTGGCAACAGAAAAAGCATTACAATTAGCATATGAGAACTTAGAAGAACGTTATAATCATGTAACCGAATTAAATAAAGCAGTAAGAGAAGAACTTAAAAAGTTCAAAGAAGTACGTATTAATAGCACGGAAGAGAGCATTCCTTATACAGTAAACTTAAGTGTAAAAGGATTTAAATCGGAGCCATTACGTGCAGCATTAGAGGAAAAGGGATTTTTGGTATCTCCAAAGTCCGCATGTTCCGTACCGAATACGCCTTCCAGAGCAGTTCTTGCCGTATCAAGGGATCGTAAAGCGGCATTAAGCTGCATAAGAATCAGCATGAGCCATCTTACAACGAAGGAAGAAATCTTAGCATTTGTAGAGGCTTTAAAGCAAGTAATTACTAACACAGCAAACTAGAGAGGATTAAGTTAAAATGGATAGATATAAAGATATAGAACGCAGTATTATCAAACGTTTCCGTAAAGAAATCTGGGTACCATTTATCAAAGGGATCAAGAATTATGAGATGATCAAAGAAGGCGACAAGATCGCTGTCTGCATCTCAGGGGGAAAAGATTCCATGTTACTTGCAAAATGTATGCAAGAATTACAACGTCATGGACAAATGAATTTTGAGTTAGAATTCTTATGCATGAACCCAGGATACAATGAAGAAAATAAGCAAATGATCATCAATAATGCAAGAACATTAAACATCCCATTAAAAATGTTTGAAACTCAAATCTTTGATATCGTTGCTGATATTGAACAAAGCCCATGTTATTTATGTGCAAGAATGAGACGTGGTTATTTATACAAAGAAGCACAAAAACTTGGATGTAATAAAATCGCATTAGGACATCACTTTGATGACGTAATCGAAACAATCATGATGGGGATGCTTTACGGCGGACAAATGCAGACTATGATGCCAAAGCTTCATAGTACAAACCACCCAGGTATGGAATTAATCCGTCCAATGTATATGATCAAAGAAGAAAATGTAAAAGCATGGTGCCGTTACAACGACTTAACATTTATCCAATGTGCATGTCGTTTCACAGAACACTGCTCTATTACAGATAATCAAGGTGGTAATTCTAAACGTCAGGAAATGAAACAGTTAATCAAGAGATTACGTACGGTAAATCCGAACATCGATATGAATATCTTTAGAAGTGCTCATGATGTAAACCTTGATACGATTATTGGTCATCATAACTCTATGGGGACAACAAACTTCTTAGAAGAGTATGAATTAAAAGGACAACGCATGCGCGAAGAAGCTGCAAAAAATCCAAAGCCAGTGGAAGAAGTAAGAGAAACAAAATTAGAAATCATTGATCTCGGAAGAGACTAATACGATAAAAATAGAAAGAGGCTGTCGTGCGAAACGACAGCCTCTTTTTTAGGCTTATTTGCCATGCATGATAGGAAAATAATAGTGGAACAATAAAAGATAGAGAATAGTATGAGCTCAAATGGAAGGAGAATTAATTCGATGAAAGAATTTACGTATATCATTACAGATCCAAATGGCATGCATGCAAGACCAGCAGGTGCATTAGTAAAGGCGACAGGCGCATTTGCAAGTAAGGTGACGATTGAAAAAGGAGGAAAGTCTGCAGATGCCAAACGAATTATGGGCGTCATGACATTAGGGATTAAGAATGGAGAAGAGGTAAAGGTTACAATCGAGGGCGAAGATGAAGAAGCTGCTGCTGCTGAAATAGAAGCATTTATGAAGGCAAATCTTTAGTAGAAAAATGCTTAAGGCTTGTTTTTGAAAGGAGTTTTAGTAAATGAAAGTCTTTAACGGGACTGCAGTATTTAGTGGCATTTCATTTGGGAAAATATCTATTTACAAAAGAAATGAACAACTAATAAAGAGAGAACATGTTCAAGATGTAGTAGAAGAAATCAGGCGTTTTGAGGAAGCTAAAAACTCCGCAATCGAACAGTTAAAAGAGCTATATGAGAAGGCATTAAAAGAAGTTGGAGAAGCACATGCACAGATTTTTGAGGTGCATCAGATGATGCTCGATGACTTAGATTATGTAGAGTCCATTACTGCAACGATTGAAGACCAGAAGGTAAATGCAGAATTTGCAGTAGCATCCACAGCAGATACTTTTGCCAATTTATTTGAGGCAATGGATGATGCCTATATGAAAGAACGTGCAGCGGATATTAAGGATGTTTCAGAACGCGTATTAAATGTACTTAGTGGAAAGAGTTCAGATACAGGGACAGCTAATGAAGCCACTATTATTGTTGCAGATGATTTGGCACCGAGTGAGACCGTTCAGTTAGATAAAGAGAAGGTAAAGGCATTTGTAACCATTCATGGATCAACCCAGTCGCATACTGCAATACTTGCAAGAACCATGAATATTCCGGCACTGATTAATACCAATATTGAATTGCTAGAAGAATACAATGGGAAAGAAGCAATCGTAGATGGATTTACCGGTTCTGTATATATTGAGCCTGACGAAGCCACAGCTAAGAGTATGAAGAAAAAGCAGGAGAAGGATATTGCAACAAAGACTTTATTATTGCAGTTAAGAGGAAAGGAAAGCATAACTCTTGACGGACAGAAAATACATCTATATGCAAATATCGGCGGAGTAGAGGACGTACCAAAAGTAGTTCAAAATGATGCAGAGGGTATTGGATTATTTCGAAGTGAGTTTTTGTATTTGAATTCCGAGGATTATCCAACAGAGGATGAGCAATTTATGGCCTATAAAGAGGTTGCAGAAAAGATGCGCGGAAAGAAAGTAATCATTCGTACCTGTGATATTGGTGCGGATAAACAGATCGATTATTTCAATATGGATAAAGAAGAAAATCCGGCATTGGGGTATCGTGCAATCCGTATCTGCCTTGACCGTAAGGAAATGTTTAAGACCCAGTTACGTGCCTTATATCGTGCCTCCATGTTTGGTAAGATTTCTATTATGTTTCCGATGATTATTTCTGTGGAGGAAGTAAGAAGGATAAAAGAAATCATTGCAGAAGTAATGGGAGAATTGGACGCGGAGGGGACTCCTTACAGGGAATGTGAGCTAGGTATTATGATTGAAACGCCGGCAGCAGTTATGATTTCTGATCTTCTTGCTAAGGAGGTAGATTTCTTTAGTGTGGGAACCAATGACTTAACGCAGTATACATTGGCAATTGACCGTCAAAATCACAAGCTGGATTCTATTTATAATCCACATCATAAGGCAATACTTCGTATGTTAAGAATAGTTGCTGAAAATGCGCATAAGGCAGGCATTTGGTGTGGTATTTGTGGAGAATTAGGAGCAGATATTACGCTTACAGAGACATTCTTAAAATATGGATATGATGAGCTAAGTGTTTCTCCATCCATGTTACTCGCATTACGTGATAAAGTAAGAAGGACTAATGTAGCAGAAGTAAAAGACCTAGAATAGGAGCATAACTGCTTTTTCTGCCTTGCTCTTTGGAAGAAAAGGAGCAAGGTGGAAAAAGCTTTTTTAATTGATAGGAAAGTTCTCTTCGAGCCCTCTCCTATCAATTAAAAAACGCCCTAAAAGAAGGACGTAAGGATGCGCACTCAGCTGAAATGAGAATATCGCTAATGCGACCAGCTTCGGCGCGGGCAAAGTGTGTGTTCCTTGTAAAAGACTTAAGACGCGAGAGTGTATGGAACACACACTTTGTTCTTAACTTAATTCGACTAAGACAGATTTCATTACGATAAAACCACACCCAACAAGATGGAAGAAAGTTGAAAAAATGGAAAAAGTAGTGTAATATTAAATGGACTGTGTGAGAAAAGAGGGTAATGAGATGTGTGGTATTTGTGGATTTACTGGTAAACTTCCGAATTCCAAGGAAGTGCTAGAGAAAATGATGTTAAAGATTTATCATCGTGGACCGGATCAATGCGGTTCCCATATTACGGATCAAGTTGCATTAGGATTTCGTCGATTAAGTATTATTGACTTAGACCACGGTATGCAGCCTATGTATAATGAGGATAAGAAAAAAGTCATTGTTTTTAATGGTGAAATATATAACTTTAAAGAGGTACGTGCTGATCTAGAAGCGAAAGGCCATGTATTTGCAAATAATGCAGATACAGAATGTATCGTTCATGGTTATGAAGAGTATGGCACCAAGATTGTGGACAAACTAAGGGGAATGTTTGCCTTTTCAATCTGGGATGAAGAGAAACAAAGTCTATTTGCGGCAAGGGACTTTTTTGGGATCAAACCATATTATTATGCAGTAATTGGTGGACACCTAGTGTTTGCATCAGAGATCAAAAGTATCTTGGAGTTCCCAGGATATGAAAGAGAAGTAAATCTGGATGCATTGGAACAATATTTAAGCTTTCAATATGACCCATTAGAAGAGACTTTCTTTAAAGGCATTTATAAATTAAAGCCAGGTCATATGTTAGAATTCCATAACAATCAAGTAAAAATATCTTGTTTCTGGAAACCAAGTTTCTTAAAAGAATCAAACCTTCCAGAAGAAGAATTAAAGACCCATTTAGAAGCGACATTAAATGAGTCCATACAAAGTCATTTGGTCAGTGACGTTGAAGTAGGATCGTTATTATCGAGTGGTGTAGATTCCAGCTATCTGACAGCAGTCAGCAAACTTCCTAAAACATACACAGTTGGTTTTGCTGAAGGAAACGGCCGTTACAACGAAGTGACTTATGCGAAACGTCTTGCTGACAAGTTAGAAATAAAGAATACAAGCAAGATCATAACAAAAGAAGAGTATTTTAACTCGTTATCTGATGTTATGTATTATATGGACGAGCCATTGGCAGATCCTGCTGCAGTTGCTCTTTATTTTGTTGACCAGTTAGCAGCGAAAGATATTAAGGTAGTTTTATCAGGAGAAGGTTCTGATGAGCTATTTGGTGGATATAATATTTATTGTGAGCCGGAAGACTTAAGTAAATATCAAAAACTTCCTCGAGGCCTTCGTAAAGCAATTGCAGCCATTGCGAAAAAGCTACCAGCAGGTATTAAAGGCAGAAGCTTCTTGATCCGCGGAAGTAAGACGGTAGAGGAACGATTTATTGGAAATGCTAATATGTTCTCCTATGAGGATCGTCAGAATATGTTAGCAAAGAAGGGGTCAAACAAGACTCCACAACAAGTACTTAGCAGATACTATGAAGATGTAAAACATCTGAATGATGTGGAAAAAATGCAATATATAGATATCAACTGTTGGTTACCGGGTGATATCTTGTTAAAAGCAGATAAGATGAGTATGGCACACTCTTTAGAGAGCCGTGTACCTTTCCTTGACAAAGAGGTATTCAACCTTGCTCATGGAATTCCACTGAATAGTAAAATTAAAGCACATAAAACAAAAGCATTATTTAGAGATATTGCAGAAAAATACCTGCCTGAAGAAGTTGCAGAGAAGAAGAAGCTTGGTTTCCCTGTACCAATCCGTGTTTGGTTAAAAGAAGATGATATCTACAATAAGGTCATGGAGACATTTACAAGCGAGGTAGCGAAAGAATACTTTAATACCGATTATCTATGTAAATTGCTTGTAGACCATAAGGCAGACAAATTTGATAACTCTAGAAGAATTTGGACCGTGTATATGTTCTTAGTATGGCATGGCGTATACTTTGAAGAACAGGATATGGAAAATGCAGTTGGATTTTAGTCGATGTTTTACACGGTAGAGTTTCTTCGACTTAAATATCTAAGAAACTTTATTATAATACTAGATTTATAATTGGTTTCGATTTATAATGAGTACTAATATGAAATAAACTACATTTATACGGAGGTAACACTATGTATTCTTTTGATGAGATTCAAACATACGATCCTGAAATTGCAAAAGCAATTCAACAGGAAACAGGAAGACAAAATGACCATATCGAGTTAATCGCATCTGAAAACTTTGTTAGTAAAGCAGTTATGGCGACAATGGGAAGTCCACTTACTAATAAATACGCTGAAGGATATCCAGGAAAAAGATATTACGGCGGATGTGAATACGTGGATGTCGTAGAAGATTTAGCAAGAGACCGTGCAAAAGAATTATTTGGATGTACGTATGCAAATGTACAGCCACACTCTGGCGCACAAGCTAATATGGCAGTATTCTTTGCGTTATTACAACCAGGAGATACTGTAATGGGTATGAACCTTGCCCATGGCGGACATTTAACACATGGAAGCCCAGTAAACATGTCCGGTGCATATTTTAATATCGTACCTTATGGTGTAAATGATGAAGGATATATTGATTATGATAAAGTAGAAGAAATTGCAAAAGAATGCAAGCCTAAGATGATTATCGCAGGTGCTTCTGCTTATGCTAGAAAGATTGATTTCAAACGTTTTAGAGAAATTGCAGATATGGTTGGCGCATACCTTATGGTAGATATGGCACATATCGCTGGTCTTGTAGCAGCAGGCTTACATGAAAGCCCAATTCCTTATGCTCACGTTACGACTACAACAACTCATAAGACATTAAGAGGACCTCGTGGTGGTATGATTCTTTCCAGTGAAGAATTCGCAACAGAGCACAAACTTAACAAATCAGTATTCCCAGGGATCCAAGGTGGACCTTTAATGCATGTGATCGCTGCAAAAGCAGTATGTTTTAAAGAAGCATTAGATCCAAGCTTTAAGGAATATGCAAAAAATATCATTGAAAATGCTGCTGCTTTAGCAGATGGCTTAACAAAACGTGGATTTAACATTGTATCCGGTGGTACAGATAATCACTTATTACTTGTTGATCTTCAAAATAAAAATGTTACAGGTAAAGAAGCAGAACATCTTTTAGATGCTGCAAACATTACTTGCAACAAAAATACAATTCCAAATGATCCACAGTCTCCATTTGTTACAAGTGGTATCCGTCTTGGTTCCGCTGCTGTTACAACAAGAGGCTTCAAACCAGAAGATATGGATCAAGTTGCAGAAGCAATCGCATTAGTAATCGACGATGTAGATACAAATAAAGAAAAAGCAATGGCAATTGTAAAAACTCTTACTGACAAGTATCCATTATACTAAGAAGTAACAATACCTCTATTGGTTTTTAATGCTGATAGGGGTATTTTTTAATTCGAAATCGAAAAGGAGTATAAGAGGAAAGTACTTGAGGTTTTTCAGAAGAGACAAGGGGTATCAAAGAAGAATAAAGGAGAGAAACGAATGATTGGTTATGTAGAAATTTTTCGAGGATTTGACATGAACGAGTTTAATCGTATTCGAAGCGTATTGGATGGAGCTAAGATTAAGTATAAAGACCGTTGCGTTAGCACTACGGCAAGCGGATTTGCAGATCGACGCGCGAGTATTGGCAGTTTAGGGGAAAATACAGCAGCAAGTTATACATATAGCATTTTCGTCAAGAAGGATCAGGCAGAAAGTGCAAAAACTTTAATGCGTTAAGGCGGAAATGAGAAATATGCCAAAATGCATTGACATACGGCATCTTCAGATGATACTATACAAAAACGTACCAAAATAGTATGACTCAAGAGGAGACACAACGTATGAAGAAAAAAGGAAGCATCGTTGGCCTACTCCCGTTATTTGTTTTTTTAGTATTATATATGGGAATTGGTTTTACAACAGGGAGCTTTGACAACTTGCCGTTAATGGTGGGCATCTTAATCGCCGTTGGGGTAGCACTTTCATTACAAAGACCAGGAAGTACAAAGGAAACAAGAACATCATTTGATGAAAAGGTGCAAATTTTCTGCCAGGGAGGCGGAGACCACACATTGATCTTAATGGTGTTAATCTTTATATTAGCAGGCGCATTTTACAGTATTGCAAGTGGTATGCATGCCGTAGATACCGTAGTAAATATCGGACTTAGCGTGTTGCCATCTAATATGATTTTACCAGGATTATTCCTAATTGGATGTTTATTAAGTTTTGCCATGGGAACAAGTATGGGGACAATTGCTGCATTAATGCCAATTGGTGTGGATATTGCAAATAAGACTGGTGTAAGTATTGCATTAGTTTGTGGTATTGTAATTGGTGGAGCAATGTTTGGAGATAACTTATCATTTATCTCAGATACGACAATTGCTGCAACAAGAACGCAAGAAGTAAAAATGAAGGATAAGTTCAAAATGAATATCCTTATGGTATTACCAGCCGTTATTATCAATTTAATTGCCTTATTTACAAAGTCAATGGGAGTAGTTGCAATTCAAGGAGATTATAGCTTTAATTTAGTGAATATTCTTCCTTATCTTGTTGTAATCTTATTCTCTTTATTAGGATTACATGTTGTAATCGTAATGGCACTTGGTGTTGTTACAGGTATTATTATTGGTGTAATGCACGGAGATTTTACAATTATTCAATCGTTTAGCATTATGCAAGAAGGAATGTCAGGCATGCAGAATACAGCAATCATTGCTGTGTTAGTAGGCGGTATGGCTGCATTGATGCAGCATTTTGGTGGAATTGATTATTTACTTGAGAAGCTTTCCAAGAGAACGAAAAGTGCAAGAGGCGGCGAATTAAGTATTGCTGCAATTGTAAGTTTACTTGATATTGCAACAACAAATAATACGGTATCCATCATTACAGCAGGACCAATTGCAAGAGATATTGCAGATGAATATCATATAGACCGTAGAAGAGTAGCGAGCATCCTTGACGTATTCTCTTCTGCATTTAATGGACTGTTACCATATGGAGCACAGTTATTAGTAGCTGCTGGACTTGCTCAAGTAGCACCAGTAGACATTATGGGATATAACTGGTATTCCATGTTAATGTTAGTATCCGGATTAGCATTTATCTGTCTTGGATGGCCAAACTTCAGCAAGAAGGCAGAAGCGGAAGAGTTGGATGAAATGAGTATTTCATAGTTTATCAATTAAAAAGGACGTGTCAGTTTATGACACGTCCTTTTTAATTGATAAAGATAATCACAAGGCTAAGATAAGTGTAGTAAATACTTACAAGAGCACATGGAGCAAGCAATAGGCCAGAGCGATTATCAATCTTATAATAGAGTAATGTATTTAGCAATACCAGTGCTAGATAGAGTAAATGTACAAAGGCAGAGAGCAGCCAAATATCTGTATTAAAGAAGAGCATGATCCAAAAAGTATGTAACAATAATTGCCCTGCACAGGAGCCAAGAGCAAGTAGTTTTTCTTCTTTATATACACGAGAGTCAAGAACAACATAAGTGGCAAGCCCAATGGCTATGTAAATGGCTAACCATATAAGCACCATAAGGAGTGCAGGTGCAGTAAGTGGTGGCCGATGTATCTTTTTACAAACCCTTATAATATCTGTTAAGTTAAATATTCCAGTCAAGATGCCAAGGAGTACTGGTGCACCAACACAAAGCATCAGACGAAATCGTTGTTCTGAACGAAGCAAACACATCACCTACAATATCTAAGATAATAAAGTATATGTAAGTAGGTCCCAATATATAGGTAAAAGTTTTGTTTAGTTCAATACCATGATATCCATTTCAAATGGAAACTGTTTTGCTTCTTGTGTCAGGAAATCCACATCATATCCTGTACCATCTTTAAAGAAAAATCCATGTTCTACTTCCACTTTGACATAGCACATAGCTTCGTCACCTTCATCATTATGTTTAAAATACCAAGGCTCAAAGGCCTTAATTAATTCGGAGCGGATAGCGGAATTTTCTGTTTTTAAAGGATGTCCGCAGTTATAGGCTTTTCCTGAAAAACGAAAGAGATTGCTGCACAAAGCTACATTGGGATTGGCCATAATCTCTCTTACTTTTTGTGACTTCGCATAGGTAACGATCCAAAAGCTTCCGTTGGTATAATAAGTGTCCACGCAGCGGGAGGAAGGCATTTGATCCTTACAAGTAGACAGAACAAACTGACAATCCCTTTGAAATAATTCTTTTAATACGGTAAGGCTTGTTTCATAGGCAGTCATATAGAATACCCTCCTTATTGTTCTTTCTTAGATACGGGGATCCAAATTTCAGAAACGTAGTCATCCTGATCCATATCTCCAGGGCCATACCATTCCATCTGAGGTCCATCTACCACCGTATAGTCAGAAGAAGGGAACCATTCTGTAAACATGGTTTTCCAGACATTCTGCATTGCATCCGGAAGCTTTCCTACACACTCAAAAATAACAAAGGTATGAGCAGGTACAATCAGTTCTTTCAAGTCACCGGTAATTTCTTTGCTAGATCCGGTAGCAATATAATAATCAAATCCTTTTTCATCACCATTGGTACATACGCCTAAACAACAAAGGTCCTTATGATCATTGTACTCCATTAATACCTTATCTTTCCCTTCTTTTGAAATCTCCTTCCAGAACTCAGGGATACGAATAAAGTTTTCACCATTTTCAAACTTCATTCTTTCTTTGTATCCTACAAGTCGAAATTCTCCAAACGTTTCAATACGGTACTTCATTACTTTCACTCCTTACAAAAAAAGAATCTATCAAGTTACATAAGTATAAGGCAAGTATAGCAAAGTAAAAACGAGTTTACAATATTTGTTAAATACTGCATTTTCCAAAAAAACAGGATTAATTGCTATCTGATGTTCTTTTTATCAGTAGAGAAAAAAGAGTGAATTCAAATAAAAGTAAGACAATGAAAAATGCAGTATACCATATTCCAGTAGAATAGGATGCTTCATATACTTTAGCAACAGTAATAAATAAGTCATAGCTTTTTGATACTCCATCAATAGAGCAGGTTCCTTCATAGTTATCGCTCATGGAAGACATTCGATGTCCCCACTGGATGGTATCTTTGACACCGGAACCTATAATACGGATTGTATAGCGCTGCTTTTTCTTTGGTTTAATGCTTTTCTTTAACTGAAAGGAAATTGTATTATTCTTGATATCATCGGATGTCACCTTTTTGCTATATAAAGTGGTCTCTTTTTCATCATATAACGAAATGGTGTAGCTGCAGTCAGTATTCTTATTGTTAGAAGGCTGTGCGGCTATGGAAAATTCATTGAATGGTTTTGAAGTATAAAACTCTTGCGTTAAGGAGTGATTTGCTTCACTAAGATCATCGTCCCATCGAACCATTTGTTGGGTGTAACTGCGAACAGAATAGTCATGCCAAGTCTCTTTCTTATTTATAAAGTTATGATACTGACTGATGCCTATAAAGGCAGTTACGATCATACTAACCATAACTAGTTTTTTTAGGATATAAGGTGACTTTTGATGTTCTGTATTAGTAGTTAGTCTACCCAAATACTCCATACCATCCGCAGCAAGAGGAAGTAAGAGTAAATCAAAGGTTACAGCATAAATCGCTTTCGCCTCCCAGAGTAAATAAAATACGATAGCACCAAAGAACGATAATAATAGTGCAAACATTAATCCATCTTCTTTTTCTTTTAACTGTCTCAGTATGGACATTAATAATAAAAGATATAAGACAACTTGAAAGATTTGAAATGAGATTACAACTGCATCAGTTTTACCTTCTACAATATATTTATAAAGCCTTCCGAAGTTCTTATCTTGAGCAAGTCTTACATTAAAATCTGCATAGCGATCGGTCCAAGTAACCTCCAGCTTTTTTACCATATGATTTAATGTACCGGATAGGCCATATTCTTTTAGTGTCTTATTGATTTCCTTAACATTAGCTTTCACCTTTTCCTCTTTTGTATTATATTGAGCGGTGTATGCTTCATCAGTCTGAAGGAATGTCCCATTCCCGTGAAGCCCCATCATTACCCAATGAGTTACAGGAAAATTAGCCGAGTCATCGTCTACATAGCCATTTACTAGACTCTTTGTACCGGCAAGCAGAAGCAGCATGGATACAGCAAAGGATGCTATGGTAATGGCAGCATTCTTTCGATGTTCTTTGTAAGGGAGAACTTTAAATAGTGCACATATTCCGATTGCAATTAGTGGAATTACGCTGGTAGGTCTGATATTAAAGCCCAATACGGTAGCGATTCCAAGCAGCAGTCCATATAGGATTAGCTTATGTATTGCCTGGTCTGTCTTCATTACATTGTAAATTCGAATACAGAGATAGAGGATTGCAATCATAATAGGAATACAATATACTGCGGTATAATACCACTCTAATAGAAGATAATATCCTGGATTTAAGACACATAACAAAAGAAGTTTGGCAGCACTTCGTTTATCCTTCGTAATTCGTACCGTATCCCACAGCATAACGACTGCAAGATCAAGGAGAAGCATATTAAGAAATGCCAATGCATGCGTCATATCTGAGATATTAAGTTTCTGCATGACTATAAATATAAATGAGGTAACTATGGTAACAAAATAATTGTTCCCGTATTTTGAAAAATAAGATACAGAAGCATCAAATGTCTGTGATTTTCCGGCAGCAAATTGCATGGCCTGGTCATCTACCATATAGGAATCCGTAATTGGCATAACATTAAAATTAAAAATAAAGAGTAATTGACCAATTAACATAACAGCAAATAAAGCAATTGTTATCCGAGCAATCTGTTTGTCATCACAACTGGATAGTTTATGAAAACAAAAATAGAGTGCCAGACAAAAAAGAAATGCTCCCATTAGATAGAGACCGGTTGGATGTGCAATATA
>JAUNRX010000231.1 GCA_030539495.1 bacterium
TATCCGGTGACAATCCTGTCGTCTCTACGTCAATTGCAACAAATGACTGTACCATTTATTTTCCTCTTTTCTTATCCTTTAAATAACTCTTACATAGCGTATTCATAAAGCATGTCTCACATTGTGGACTTCTTGCTGTACAAATACTTCTTCCATGAGCAATAATCTGAATATTATATAAAATCCAATGTTCCCTTGGGATTACCTGCATTAAATCCTGCTCAATCTTATCTGGATCAGTTTCCTTTGTAAATCCTAGCTTTGTAGAAATACGTTTTACATGGGTATCTACAACAACGCTTGGCTCGTTATAGATATTTCCTCGAATTACGTTGGCTGTCTTACGTCCTACTCCTGCAAGTGAAGTCAATTCATCTACATCTCTTGGAACCTCTCCGCCAAAATCATTGATTAATTTATTCATACACAAAATAATATTCTTTGCTTTATTTTTATAAAATCCTGTGGAATGGATATCCTTTTCTAACTCTTTTAAATCTGCATTTGCAAAGTCTTCAATGGATTGATACTTTTGAAATAAATCCTTCGTCACAATATTTACGCGCTCATCTGTACACTGCGCGCTTAGCATGGTTGCAATTAATAACTGCCACGCATTCTCATGGTTTAGATAACATTTATATTCTGTTGTGTAGTGCTCATCAAGCAAATCAAGGATTGCCTGAATACGTTCGCGCTCTTGTTTGCTAATTCTTCTTGCCATGTGTTCTCCTATCTGTTTACTACATACGTTGTTGCATCATGATTAAGAGGGTTACGGTGATTGTAATCGAATACGATTACCTGTGCCTTATACACTGCCTCTCCTTGTGCTGCCGTACGTTCCACGTCAATTGTAAACTTCTCAATATGAACTACTTTCACAAGTTTCCTAAATGGAACATCTTCATAACCTGCAATACAAAGTTTGTCTTCCTGTGCCTGTAACTCTTCCATCATTGTTTTATAGTCATTTTCCTCTTGAGCAGCAAAGTCTGGTCTGCTCTTCATCTTTTCACGTAAATAACAGTCGTAAGTTAAGATTTCTTTGAATTCTTTCACATGTTGTCCGACTTCTTCTTTATAAAACTCAAGTAAGATATAGAAACGTTGGATTCTGGAATGATTGCGATCGAATAACTGATTCTTTTCATAATAATCTGCAAGCTTTGTATACATATCAAATGGTGTTTCAAAGAAATGTTCAAGATACTTTACAGCATTAATAAATTGTCCACTATTATAATATACTTCAACCATGTCTTCTAGACCTTTTAATCTCAATACATCATCAAAAGTAATCCATTTTGTATAAAGAACTTCATATGGAGCCGTGTCTTTATAAACAATCTCATACTTCTCACAACATTCATGCATATAAGAGCCCTTTAACACCTTAAGGAAACCAATCTGTAATTGATCAGGTTCCATGTCATACACTTCATTAAAGGAGTTTCTAAATGTTGCATAGTCTTCATATGGAAGGCCAATAATAAGATCTAAATGCTGATGAACATTTTTTCCTTTCTTAACGCCATCTACCGCTTTTCTTAACTTCGTAAGGTCCATCTTACGACGGATTGCCGTAATTGTCTCTTCATTGGTAGATTGCACACCAATCTCAAGCTGTACAAGCCCTGGACGCATCTTATTTAATAATTCGATTTCACGGTCCCTTAAGATATCTGCAGATACTTCAAAATGGAAATTAGTTATTCCATTGTCATGTTCATGAATGAACTCCCAGATTGCCATTGTATGGTCCGGATTACAGTTAAATGTACGGTCTACGAACTTAACTTGAACTACTTTCTGATCTAAGAAGAACTTCAACTCTTTCTTTACCTTTTCGACATCACGAAGTCTTACCTTCTTTTCTACCGAAGACAGGCAATAACTGCAAGTATATGGACATCCTCTGCTTGTCTCATAATAAATAATTTTATTTTGGAAGTTTTCTAATTTCTCATATGGGAATGGTACTTTTGTTAAGTCCATAATTTCTCTAGGAGCTGTTGTAACTGCCACTCCATCTTTTCGATACGCAATTCCTGCAATATCCTTTAATTCACCTTTGTTATCGATCATATACTGCATTACTTCATGGAAAGTCTCTTCGCCTTCTCCAATCATAACACCATCGATATAAGGATGAGTATTCAGTACATGAATAGCATCATAAGAAACTTCTGGTCCGCCTACCCAAATCTTTGTGTTTGGCAATACTTTATGAAGCTCTTTCACAAGTTCATATACCATATTAATGTTCCAAATATAGCAAGAAAATCCGATAAAGTCTGGCTTTTCCTTGTAAATTCCTGCGATAATCGCATCTAATTGATTATTAATTGTAAACTCTACTATTTCTATTTGATCTTCATACTCTTTGCAATATCCTTTTAAACAATACACTGCAAGATTTGAATGAATGTACTTTGCATTAATTGCTGCTAATAAAATTTTCATCATTATTCCCTTTCTCGTAAAACACTATCCGTAGTATACCACAAGTAATTTATGCATACTAGGGCTCTTTATTGGGTAAAACCAAACGACGTCAGCATCAGCTGACACTACTCTCTAGTTAACATTTGTGTGCATCCTTAGCGGAGCGCCTTTTTTAATGACAAAGTGCCTCAGCACTTTGTTCGCGCCAAACGACGTCAGCATCAGCTGACATCTTCCTTAGGCGTTTGTGCGCATCCTTAGCGGAGCGCCTTTTTAAAGGTATGGGATATCTGCACTGCAGTTATCCATACATCAAAAAAAGGACGATATCAATATCGTCCTTTAAAAATAAAAAAGCGGGTGATGGGAATCGAACCCACGTATCTAGCTTGGAAGGCTAGTGTTCTACCATTGAACTACACCCGCATAACCTTGTTCGGATTAATAATGCCCAGAGCCGGAATCGAACCAGCGACACAGGGATTTTCAGTCCCTTG
>JAUNRX010000232.1 GCA_030539495.1 bacterium
AAAAAACCACCATCCTTATCACAAAGATGGTGGTTTTCGTATTTTATTATTTACTTTTACCACAAGAAGCACAGTATCTAGCTCCATCGTTATTTAATGCGCCACAATTGTCGCACTCCCATTTATGAGTATCGGATAGAAATGGTTTATCATTTGTTCTTAACTGTTTCGACGATACGCTTGTCTTTTTTAATTTCATAATAAACCTCCTATACTTTTATATTAAATATTATGAGTCATGCGATACTTTTATGATTATAAAAGATTTTATTATGTGAACAAACTCTTTCGCATATATTTAGAAAGAAAGCAGATTGAAAAGAGAATCCCATGAATACACACCAAAATTCCTCCTCTCCTAATGACTACCTGATTGGTAACGACACTCACTCTGATCGTCAATCATGCAATTACTTTGTAGGCTCTACTGACCGTATCACTCTAGGTAACGGAAACAAGGGCATCGTGGTTTTTTCCAACCCCAAAGCTTCTTCTGTAAATATCGTAATGAACTATATCTGTTCCTCCAATCTAAGTGGTGAACCAGTCTCTCTCGATATCTACTATGCAACAAGAGTGTCCGGTAATCTAAATCTGTCCTCACAGATTATACAGGGTAATAAAGCATGTCAGACCTCTGCTCCGGCAAAGTCTAAAATATATTATGGAAATGGGGATGTTGCCGATGGTAATCGTCATATACTAACCCAGACACTTCCCGCTTATAAGACATGTCAGGATAATTTAACAAGTGCCGTAGTCCTCCCCCCTGGCACCAACCATGTCTATATCTTCTCTACTATCAACAATGAAGCTACTGCAACTATCTGCATGTGCTTCACTTGGTGGGAAGAGGATGTGATAAGACCCTCAAATTCTAGAAACTAAACAAGAAAAAAACACGAGCTGCCTAGTACTATTGGTAAGTACCTGGCAGCTCTCATATTTTTAAACATTTCTATCTTTCTTCCAATTTTAATCTCTTATACGTATATAATATCAACTCCAGAAAAGCTGATACTTCCAACAAGTACAAGCACAGGAGTTCCTGTAGATTGATTTCTATTCTTCTCTGTTACTCCGGCCAAAGAGACATTTAAGTGGTCCTCTACCTGCCATTTCTTTGGAACATACAATTCTATTCCACAGAAAGAGCCATCAATTCGTACGACTGCTTTCTCCCCTTGAATAGTTGCATTATCAAAGTAAACCTTCATAGCTCCAAAGGAACAGCTTAAATCAGCCTGTTTGAAATCTTCTGTATTTACATACTTTGCAGAAGCACCAAATTTAGTTGTGCAAGTAACGTTGCTTGCATCCTCCACATCAATTACATCGAAGTCTTTTTCATCATAATTCTCTTTCGAGTTGTATTCTGTATGATAATGGTGGTGATGTTTATGGAAGATTAACGAAAAACCAATGGATAATAGTGCTGCTGCAACTAAGATAATCCAAGGGGTAATTGCTGTTATTCCCAATTCTTTATCATAAATAATACCGATAAATGCTAATGGGAAAAATACTCCTGTAAACTCCAACTTAAATAGATTGATTACTGCAATTAGTCCCAATGCAGCAGATACAATTAAGCTTACTGCATTAATATCTCCCAAATAGCCTAGCTTACCAAAAATCAATACCATTGCGCCAAGAACCAATAATAGTCCCCACATTATATTTTCCTTCTTCATACTAACTCCTCTTTTCCTTTATTTTTTCTTTTACAGCTTTATAATAATACCTTGAAATATATACTTGCTTATGAGTGTTTTGAAATTCCACGACACTTGATGCCGTTAAGTTACGAGTGATTGAGTAAATGTGATTTACATTTAGAATTGTAGATTTGGAAACTCTCATAAAGTTTCTCGGAAGTAATTCCTCTAATTCATACAGTTTGTATTTCACCTGATACATCTGATTAATGGTATGAGCACATATGCCGGTTGGATCCGTTTCAAAAAATAAGATTTCCTCTAATGGTATATAAAACTCTGTTTCACCTTTATAAAATACCATCTCCTTCTTTTTTGACATCATGCCAGTCAGTGACTTTTGAAGTTCATACACTTCGTCCGTAAGCTGTCCACATCGAATTAGTACTTCATTCTCTTTAATCCTGTCGTCAACTTCAATTCGTATTCTCATCTCTTCACTCTCCATGCTGTAATTATAACTTTGGTATTTCTCACTGTAAATATCATTTCAGTAAGAGGTTAGTATATGTTGCTAAGTGGTAACTAATAAGCTCTTTACTAGTAGTGACTGGAGTATTATCTTACACAGGAATAGATTGTATGTGCATTGCTCTTCCTCTCCAGTCCAGCTGTTTCAAACAGGATAGAAACTGTCACAAATTCATAGCCATCTTGTTGCAGGGCAGGTATAATTTCTTCTAACGCTGACACAGTCTTGCTGTTTCCTTTGCTATCATGAAGAAGGATAATTGCGCCATCTTTCACCTGCTTTAGTGTACGGTTTACGCGTTCCTCCATAGATATGTTTTCATTATAATCCTCACACCCATAACCGCATATAAATGGCATATGTATTTCTTCATACATCCTATTATTCACACTGATATAGGGTGGTCTAAAGAACTTGGTATGTTCTCCGGTTATCCTATATACACGATTGGATGTATATGTAATTTCTTCTTGAATTGCCATTCGATCTAGTTTGGTCATATCTGAATGGGTCTTTGCATGATTATTGATTTCGCAGCCCATATCGTATGCTTGTTTTATTACCTGCTCTGTTTGGTCATTGATATTGTCTCCAATAACAAAAAAAGAGGCTATTATATGATATTTCTTTAATACCTCTAACACTTCCAAGGTGGTCGTCGTATTTGGACCATCATCAAATGTCAGTGCCACTCTCTTTTTCTCTTCCATATTTCC
>JAUNRX010000233.1 GCA_030539495.1 bacterium
GTTGTAAACCGTTTCCCACGTATGATCCGTGACTTATCTAAGAAATTAAACAAACCAATGGAATTATCTATGACAGGTGAAGAAACAGAACTTGATCGTACTGTAATTGATGAAATCGGCGATCCATTAATGCATTTACTTCGTAACTCTGCAGACCACGGTCTTGAAAGTCCAGAAGAAAGAGCAAAAGCAGGAAAGCCTGAAGTTGGATCTATCTTCTTAAACGCTTACCAAGATGGTAACAACGTAGTGATCGAAGTTGGCGATGATGGCGGCGGAATTGATGTAGATAAAGTAAGAAGAAAAGCAATTGAAAAAGGTTCCATTACAGAAGAGCAAGCAGAAACAATGACTGAAAAAGACTTTATTGATCTTTTATTTATGCCAAGTTTCTCAACTGCTGATAAAATCAGTGATGTATCCGGCCGTGGCGTTGGTCTTGATGTTGTTAAGACAAAGATCGAATCCCTTGGCGGTGATATTGAATGTAAGACAAAACGTGGCGAAGGAAGTACATTCTACATCCGCTTACCATTAACTCTTGCAATCATCCAAGCGCTTATGGTTGAAGTTGGACTTGAAAAATATGCAATTCCATTAGGAAGCATCCAAACAATTGAAGACGTACCATTTGAAGAAATCAAGACAGTAAATGGTCAAGAAGTAATTAACTTAAGAGGAAACGTTCTTCCAATTATTCGATTAGAAGAAGCTCTTGATGTAGCTCCATTAGAGGAAAAAGCATCCTCATATACCGTAGTAATCGTATCCAAAGGCGATCGTTATGCAGGCTTAGTAGTTGACAGCTTAATTGGTCAACAAGAAATCGTTATTAAGCCAATCGGTAAATATATGGAAACAAGCAAGTTGATCGGTGGGGCAACAATCCTTGGTGATGGTGAAGTTGCACTGATCTTAGATGCAAATACATTAGTATAGGGGGAACGACGAATATGGAGAATATACAAACTCAAAGCGTAGACGCAAAACAATATATCGTTGTTAAATTAGGGAACGAACAATTCGGTATTGATATTCAATACGTGGATAACATTGTAAGAATGCAACGTATTACAAGAGTACCAAAAGTTCAAAACTACTTTAAAGGCGTAATCAACTTACGAGGCGATATTGTGCCTGTAATGAGCTTACGATTAAAATTTGGTTTAGAAGCGGAAGAATACACAAATGCAACAAGAGTGATTATCTTAAAGCCGGAAGGCAAAGAAGTAATCGGTGTTGTTGTTGATGAAGTAAAAGAAGTAGTAACATTAGAAGATGAACAAATTGATAAAGTTACGTATACACCATCCAATGAAAACTACAACTACTTAAGTGGTATTGGAAAATACAAAGACAGTTTAGTTTCTATTTTAAATATTCAAAGTATTGTGGTAGACAAGGAAACAATTTAGGAGGGAAAACCAATTGAGCAAACATAATTTTAGCCAAATGAATGATATGCAGTTCGATGTGTTAAAAGAGATTGGTAATATTGGTGCAGGCAATGCGACGACAGCTCTTTCCCAACTAGTTGGTGAAAGAATTGACATGAAGACTCCTAATGTTCAGCTAATCGATATCGGAAATCTTTCCGATATCGTTGGCGGACCTGAAAACATCATTGTTGGAATCTTGATCACGCTATCAGATGAGATAGAGGGGATGATGATGTTTGTGTTGGAACAGTCGACAGCACATTTCTTTGTAAATATTTTAATGGGTAAGAATTTAGACGATTTTTCAGATTTTGATGAAATGGACTTGTCAGCTCTTCGGGAAATTGGTAATATTTTATCAGGAGCATATTTGTCCTCACTATCAACGCTTACACAATTGAATATCAATCAATCAATTCCTTATATGACGATCGATATGGCTGGCGCAATTCTTAGCGTACCTGCGATCGAATTTGGGAAATTAGGTGATAAAGCGTTACTAATTCAATCTAAGATATGTGAAGATGAAACGGAAGCAAGTGGCTACTTTATCCTCATTCCGACAGAAAACTCATATTCTAAAATCTTATCCTCATTAGGAATGTAGAGGAGAAATTTTTTATGGTGAGAGTAGGAATGGCAGATATGAACATTTGTACCGCACCGGACGCAATTACTACATTAGGATTAGGTTCTTGTGTAGGAATTGTACTTTATGATCCTGCGAGAAAACTCGCAGGTATGGTTCATGTAATGTTACCCGACAGTACTAAAATCATACATAATGAGAATAAAGCAAAATTTGCAGATACAGGAATTAAAGAATTATTAGAGCAACTATTACATTTAGGGGCATCACGCTCTCGAATAACTGCAAAGATTGCCGGCGGTGCACAAATGTTTGGATTCCAAAATGCGAGTGATTTGCTTCGCGTGGGAGAGAAGAATGTAGAGGCAACGAAAATGCAGCTAAAAGCATTAAATATCCCGATTATTGCAGAAGACACAGGGGCCAACTATGGTCGAACAATTGAATTCTATCCAGAAACAGGGGAACTTCTGGTGAAATCTGTAGGGAAAGAGATTAAAAGAATTTAGTCAAATGAATCGTTTAAAGGAGAACATATGCAAGGAAGATATTTACCGGCAGTCGTTACGTTAGTTGCTGGTTTAGTCGCTAGTATAATTTGCTTAGTGAAAAAGATCAGTATAATAAAGAGTTTGACGATTGTACTGATCGTTCTTATTATCTTTCTTATTCTGGGACTTATAGCTAGAAAAATAATCGTTTATACATTGAATGAAAAGACAGTGGATAGTGAGAAGGACGACTCAAAGACAGATACAAATGAGAATCCAGAACATGAAAATGATACCGAGGAATCATAGTAGTGTTAGTTTTTAAGGTTTATAACACAAGTGGAGGTTACTATGAGCGAAGAGGAAAAGAGCAAGTTATGGCT
>JAUNRX010000083.1 GCA_030539495.1 bacterium
GATTTCATCCAAGCTTGGCGACTTTGTCGACAAGCTGATAGGTAGCATTTGCTACCTATCAAATAAGTTGTTTCCCTATTTATTCTTTAATCAGTAAACTTACCAAGAAAGCTCTGAATTCTTGGGTTTTCAGACCCAAATACCTGGTCCGGAGTACCATTTTCCACGACCACTCCACCATCCATAAAAATCAAGCGGTCCGAAATCTCTCTTGCAAAACTCATCTCATGGGTAACGATTACCATGGTGATGCCAAGGGTCGTAAGGGATTTGATTACCTTTAATACTTCTCCTGTCAGTTCCGGATCCAGTGCCGACGTTGGCTCATCAAAGAATAGTACCTTTGGCTGTAACGCAAGGGCACGGGCAATGGATACACGCTGAGACTGTCCGCCGGATAGTTCATAAGGATAGGATTCCGCCTTATCCTTTAGTCCTAAACGTTCCAGTAATTCTAGTGCCTCTTTCGTTGCTTCTTCTTTGGATTTTCCAAGCACATGGATTGGTGCCTCTGTTACATTGCGTAATACGCTATAGTGTGGAAATAGATTAAAGCTCTGGAATACCAGGCCTGTCTTTAATCGAATTTTCTTTAAGACATCTTTGGATGCATACTGTACACGATTTGTTGTGCTTACCATCTGATCTCCATCAATAATAATCTCACCGCCATTAATGGTCTCAAGCTGATTTAAACATCGTAGCAACGTAGACTTACCGGAACCACTGGAGCCAATAATAGAAACGATTTCGCCGCTTTCTATGGTTAAGGAGATATCTTTTAATACTTCAAGTTTTCCAAATCTCTTCTCTAGGTTTTTAACTTCAATTGCACTCATAAGTATCCTCCTTATTTATAATAACTTAATTTCTTCTCTAACATATGGAATGCCTGTGCTACAATTCCGTTCATGATCAGATAGAATACGCCTGCTGCCACAATAGGAATTACGCTTGATTTGGCACTCATCGTATCTTTGGCTACCAGGTACAGTTCGGTAATACCAATGGTGGATACTAATGCCGTATCCTTTACAAGAGTCATAAACTCACTTCCCATCGGTGGAATGATCTTTTTGATTACCTGTGGCAAAATGATTTTAAAGAAACGCTGGCTCTTTGTAAAACCAAGCACTGCTGCTGCCTCATACTGCCCTTTTGGCATGGATTCAAAGCCAGAACGATAGATTTCAGCAAAATAAGCTGCATAGTTTAGAGACATGGCAACGATTGCCGCAGTAAAACGATCCAGATGAATTCCAAATCCAAGCGGAAGTAAGAAGAATACCGCTACTAATTGTAAGATTAAAGGGGTTCCCCTCATTAC
Organism: bacterium; assembly: GCA_030539495.1. Taxonomy (GTDB): domain Bacteria; phylum Bacillota; class Clostridia; order Lachnospirales; family Lachnospiraceae; genus KM106-2. The sequence goes on from JAUNRX010000083.1 coordinate 1,328, forward strand.
TAACAGAAAGATTCGAATTGGGTACTGCACGAGTATAAATTTTCTCATACGTCCAACTGTAAGCAATAATCCCAATGGTAATGCAAATACTAATGTAAAAAAGAATATTTTTAAAGTCATAACAGAGCCATTTAGCAGCTGTATAATTAATTGGTTTATTTGATCCTGTGTCATACTTTTCCTCCATACTTTAATGCTTTAAAATCACATATTATCCCGTAAATAAACAAGATGAATGATTTGAGCCACAAACCATTCATCCTAGATTTATATTTAACTGAACTTTTTACTACACACTATTTAATCGTCGTAATATCTGAACCAAACCATTTTGTACTGATTTCAGCAAGTTTGCCGTCATTCTTCATTTCTTTTAGATATTTCATTACTTCATCACATAGCTGTTGATCACCTTTTCTAAAGCCAACCACATATTGCTCATCGGATAATGTCTCATCTAAAATTCTGTATTTTCCTTGGTTTTGTTCGCTATAATATCTGGCAACTACTTCATCCATTGCAACTGCATCGGAACCATTTACCTGAAGATCCATCATTGCCTTTACGTTATCATCAATCTTTACGACTTCTTTTAAAGAGTCTTTTACTTCTTTGTTTTTATCCATTGCTTCGGAAGCTGTGGAACCACTCTGTAAGGAAACAGTCTTTCCTTTTAAATCGGCGAGAGTCTGAATAGAGCTGTCTTTTAGCACTACCATTACCTGACGATTTGTCATATAAGACTCACTTAATGTCATTTTATCATTTCGATCTTGGGAATAACTAAGTCCGTTCCAGATTAAATCAATATTTTTAGTCGTTAATTCCATCTCTTTGTTGTTCCAGTCCACAGGCTGTAATTTTAATGTAACACCCATACGGCTGCAAACTTCTTTTGCTAAATCAATATCAAATCCTACGATATTGCCGGAATCATCTTTAAATCCCATTGGTGGAAACGATGCATCCAGACCAAGTACAAGTTCTCCTTTGTCCTTTATGTATTTCAAAGAAGTATCTTCGCCTGTGCTGGCACTTTTACTTCCACATGCACTAAGCACCATGGATAGCATAAGTAACAATGATAATACTTTCCCTATTCTCTTCATTAGAACCCTCCTTCTTATTTTCGACACGTTAATTACTCTGCTATGTTAGCACACTAAAGTGCACGTGTCAACATCGAAAACTTTGTGTTCCTGCAATTCTATCCATAAACACCCTATCTAGGTATATTCCTTTGCTCCTTAAAATATGTACTTTACAGGTAAAACAAAAAGAACCAGATGCCATCTCTAACATCCGGTTCTTTTCTCTGATTCTTTTCTCTATTTCTTATCCACTACAACAGCATCAGCACCTTGTACTGTCACCCATCCGTGTTCTAGTCTAGCTTCTGCTTCCTTCATGCGGATTAATTCATCTGTAATAGACTGCTCTAACAACTTATTTGCCTTTGCTTCCGCTTCTGCTGCAATAATCTTTGCTTGTGCATCTGCTTCTGCTTGGATTTTTTTCTTCTCTGCCTCAATTGTCGCCTTTTGTGACTCTAACTTTGCAGTTTCTAATTCCTGTTGCTTATTAATACGTTGTTGGATTGCCTCTTCTGTCTTCTCATCTAAGCTGATACGAGAAAAGTTTACAGAGTCAATAATAATGCCATACTCGCTAAATTTAGTTTTTACATGATCTAAAACTTTTGTATTTAATTCCGCTCTCTTTTCACCGTAAATATCGATTACGCTGAAAGTTGAAGACACTTCACTTGTCCATGCTTTAATCTTACCACGAATAAATGTCTGTTCAATGGAAGAACCGCTTTGTCCTTTAAATGTAGTAAACGTTTGTGGAAGCACATCAGAATCAAAATGATAAGAGAACTCTAAATCCACGTTGACTGTCTTACCGTCGCTGGTTGGAATGGTAAAGGAATCATCATCCTCACTACCTTCCTTTTCATCTCTTGATAAATATGCTTGTTCTGTTGCTACTGAATAGGAATTGATCTTCTTAAATGGGGATACTACATGAAGCCCCTGAGTAAGGATTTCATCTTCAATCCCACCCTTTAGATTGTATACAATACCTACGTATCCTGGCTGAATTTTCTCCATACAAGAAAAACCTAAGACTACTACGGCTATAATTGCCACCGCTGCTCCAATTACTGCTAGCTTTCTGTTCATTCTGCTATTCTCCTCTTTTGTAAACTCTGTCTTTGGTAGAATAATAGCACATTTTGTCGGCAAATGTAACCTTAGTTCTTCGTTTTATAAAAATTAACACCGTCAATCTGTATTCCCTTATACTCATCTAAATCTTGAATGACCATACCAAAGTCTGCTACTACATGTACCATGTCACCCATATCCCATGAATCATAGCTCTCATTCTGTGGTTCCTCCAATGTGCCATCCTTTTTAATATATCTAATCTTATGTCCTGTTAATAATACATCTTCTGTTGCTTCGTCTATTTCTATATCTTTTCCTATAAATGAAAATCCAATCGGTGATAGTTCCACATCCTTAATTTCTGTCTTCTTTTCAGCCTTTAAGGAAATAGTCTCTCCTGTCATAACCGCATCCACAGTAAGTTTAATCCCTTTACAATAGAATTCAAAATATTCCACCTCAGCCATGCTATCAATGCCCAATTCATCGGTTATTATTTTTGCGACACCAGACCTGTCATTATCTGCGTTCTGCACCTGGTCATTAGACCACCGACTAATTGAATAATGTTCTACCTTCTTTTTTGAGTGATCTTTTAAAGTTGCATAAACTTCATCTGGACTAAACATATTTCCGGTTGCAAGAACCTCTGAAACAATCTTTTTCCCTTTTTTACTTTTCCCTTCCACCATAAATACAAATTGGAATTGGTTTTCATCTAAAAGAGCACCCTTTATTGCAATTTCATAATCCTTATTACTAGCAGTCTGTATTGTATCAGAGATTTTATCCTTGTAATCAGCAACCTCACCCGTAAAATAATCAGATAAGCCCTCAAGCATCCCCGATGCATACACTGTTACGGACCCAATTACAAATACGGAGGCTATACAGGCTGCCACCTTCACCCACATCTTATATCCCTTTCTCTTATGTATTCTAGCAACCTTTTGATTAGATATTCCCACCTCTTCAAATGCTCTCTCTTTAATACGTTCTTTAGTTTCTTCGTCAATTGTTATGATCGTATCTATGTCCTCTGTTAACTTATTTGTTTCTTCTAACGTAAGATCATCAAATGTATCTATGATTTCTTTACTCATATAATAGTCCCCCTAGCTTCACACTCTCTAACTTTTTTCTAAGCTTCATCAATGCTCGTTCCGAGCGTTTTGCAACTGACTTTGGCCGCATATGGATTTGCTCACCAATTTCTGTTGCCGTCTGTCCATAATAGTATTTTCGAATGATAATTTCACTATCCGGATGTCCTAAGTTGTGAATCGCTTGGATAAGCTCCTCTCTTCTCTCTTTCTCAAGTATTGTCTGTTCCGTATTTTCTTTACTTACCAATGCTATTGTTATGTCCTTGTCCTCTATCGAATAGACCGCCTGTTTCTTCGTCTGCTGGTAATAGGTTCGAATGGCCTTTCTCTTTGCGATTATTGATAAATACGCTTTAATCGTACCCTTCTGTAAATCTATATCCTCTATCTGTCTTGAAAACATATAGAATACATCACTTACAAACTCCTCCATCACTTGCTCACTGCAAATTGACGAAAGCTTGCTTCTTGCAATTACATAGACAAGGCCAATATAGGTATCCATTAACTCCACATATCCTGCTTCAAAATCCTCATGAAGCAGTTTTAATAACTCCTGATCTGTCACTTAATTCCCCACTCTCTTACTTTTATTGAAACGTTTCACTATATACATTTACATTACAAATAGCAATTGCGACATCTTTTTTATTTTTTCTTCCTCCGCACTCTCCTATAACGTAAAAAGCTCTTCTCATCAATAGAAAAGAGCTCAGACTGTAGACAAATAAACTCTTACCCTCACACCAAGCCACCGCTTATAGGAAAGTTTGAAAACCATAGGTGTTCATTTTAATCGATATCCGGAAACCGCGCTTTTCGGATATCGGATTAGTGCGAATAGGTCCTGTATTTTAGGGACTTGCACGAATGAGCACTAATCGTTTCCTTCAGGAAATGGATGAAATCCTGATTTCATCCAAGCTTGGAGACTTTGTCGACAAGCTGAGCTCTTCTCATCAATAGAAAAGAGCTTTTCTTTTACCTAGATCAAAATTCCTTCGCAATGATCCATTTCATGCTGGATGACCTGTGCCACAAAATCATTAAAGCTTTGTTTCTTCTTACGGAAATTACGATCACGATATTCTACCTCAATAGTCGAGTATCTAATTGTCATCTTGGTTCCTTCATGAGAAAGACAGGCCTCTTCTGCTTCATACGTTGCTTGGCTATGTCTTATAATCTTAGGATTTACTAAAGGAATAAACTGCTTTCTCATCTTCACAATAATGATTCTAGCACTCTCTCCAATTTGATTGGCTGCAAGTCCAACACAAATATCAATATTGGCTTTTGCTGTATCTATCATATCATCAATGACATAAAGGTCCTCTTTCGTAGCCTCCACTGCCTTTACTTTTAAACGCTCTGTATCTTTTACGATTTCTCTTACCATAAGTATTTGCAGACTGCCAATGGTCTGCTGCTCCTTTCACTTACAACTGCTGTTGAATTATTGCCATTATAAAGAGAAAATGAAATAGAAACAAGGGCATTTATATAAAACCACCCATGGTTTATACAAATGCCCTAACTTATACTCTATTTATTTACGTATCCACCCTCTACAACAAGGTTATCAGGCGCAACTGCATCGCCATAAACCGGCTTTAATGTCTCCTCATAATCCCTATGGAAGAACTGCTCTTCTTCTAGTCCCCTGATTTCTTCATTAATCCAATTTAACAGTTCCGTATTATCCTTCTGAACAGCAGGAGCAATCGTGTCGATATCACCAAGGGACTCTACTCCAACACTAAATCCCTTATTTTCAAGCGCCCATGCAAGCACTTCCGTATTATCCGTAGACAATGCATCTCCACGTCCATCTAAAAGGGCATTGAATGCTTCCGAATACTGATCAAACTTTAATAACGTTACCTTTGGATAATTCTTTGTAAAATAGGTTTCTGCAGTCGTCCCCTTGCTGACAATCAGTGTCTTTCCTTCTAACTCCTTTACATCCTTAATCAGATTCTGATCTGGGGAGACAACGCCAAGTGCAACTTTCATATATGGAAGGCAAAAATCTACCTGCTCGCTTCGCTCCTTGGTCACTGTGAAATTAGCCAGTATAATATCAACCTTGCCTGTCTTTAAGTATTCCACACGGCTTGCTGCCTCAACAGGAACAAACTCTACTTTTACATCCATATCCTTTGCAATACGGTTTGCAAAATACACATCATATCCTTGATATGTACCTTGTTCATCCACATAGCCAAATGGCTTTTTATCACAGAATACTCCGATCTTGATATATCCACTATCCTTAATCTGGGCTATGGTACGCGCTATTCCATTTTTATTCTCATTGTTATTTGTTTCTGAACCGCATCCTGCCAGTACACCAATTACTAATAGTAAGGATAATACTCCTGCAACGACTCTCTTCATAGTTACGTCTCCTTTCAACTCTGACTAGTCTCCACTTCTTTATGTACCTCTTCATAAGAAAACGTATTTAAAAATTCCTGTGCACGTTCTGTTTTTGGATGTTCAAAAAACTCATTCGGTGTATTCTGCTCCTTGATATTTCCCCCATCTAAGAAAATAACACGGTCTGCAACAGATTTTGCAAATGCCATCTCGTGCGTCACGATTGCCATGGTAATCCCCTGCCTTGCAAGCTCAAGAATTACATTTAACACCTCCCGTACCATCTGGGGATCAAGTGCTGCTGTCACTTCATCAAATAGCATAATCTCAGGATGCATAATTAATGCCCTTACAATAGCAGCTCTTTGTTTCTGACCACCCGATAACTCCCTAGGATAAGCCTTTCTCTTCTCGCTTAATCCAACACGAGAAAGTAACTCCTTTGCTTCCTGTAATGCCTCCCTCTTCTCACGCTTCTGCACCTTAACGGGTGCCAGCAAAATGTTATCTATAATTGTCATATTAGGAAATAAATCATAGCTTTGAAATACCATTCCGATCTTTTGTCGTACAAGATGCATACTTTTTTTCTGGTTACTGATTACTTCGCCATCCAGCCGAATTACGCCCCCATTAATTGGTTCCAGTCCATTAATACAGCGAAGCAACGTACTCTTTCCACATCCAGAAGGACCAATGATGACCACAACCTCGCCTTTACAAATAGACAAGTTTAGCCCATTTAAGACGACATGGTCTCCAAATGCCTTTGTAAGCCCTTCAATTTCTAATACCTTTTCCTTCATAGCCATCCCCTCACTCCTGCCATATCCTCTCTAATTTTCTTGCAAGCAGCGAAATCGGATAACACACAATAAAATATAAGAAAAATACAACTGCATAGATCCAAAGTGCCGCATCCGGTACCGTAAATCGGTTGGCCTCAATAATCTGCTGTCCCACCTTTAACACTTCGACTACGCCAATTAAGACAATTAGTGATGTCGTCTTAATCATTCTAGTGGCAAGGTTGATTGCAAGTGGAATTAGCCTGCGAAGTGTCTGCGGAATAATGATATATCGAAAGATCTTAAGTCTGGTAAGCCCCAATGCCATGCCACTCTCATACTGGTGATAAGGAATTGATACCAATGCTCCACGGACCAAATCCCCCATTTCTGCAGTTCCCCATAAACTAAACACAAGAACGGCTGCCACTTTTCCCGAAATATGTATTTGAAATGCTTTTGTAGCCCCAAAATAAACAAGAAACAGCAATACTAACTGCGGCATAATCCGGATAAACTCCAAATACACTCTGCATACTCCCTTGATCATCGGATGCTTCATTGTCATGACCATGCCAAATAAAATACCAAGTATAATGGAGACTATAATGGCAAGCATCGAAATCTTTATTGTCACCCAAAGTCCTTCCAATAATCGTACCAAGTTATTTCCACGAAATAAGATATCAATTCCTATAGCCAGCATACTGCAGCCTCCTCTCGATTACCGAACAGAGTATGGAGATTGGAAGCAGCAAAATCAGATAGGATACCACAAGCATTAGAAGGGCCTCATCGGTCTTATAATATAGTCCGATCAAGTCTTTTGCCACATACATTAAGTCCGCCAGTGCCACTGCACTAAATACCGATGTTTCCTTGATTAGGAATATAATATTTGCACAAAATGCCGGCATGGACATGGCAAGAGACTGTGGAAACACAACATAACGCATCACTTGGTATCTCTTAAGTCCCAGGCTCTCTGCACACTCGATCTGAGTGCTTTCCACTGCCTCCAGCCCGCTTCGAAATGCTTCTGCCATATAGCTTCCTCCTAGAAAAATCAGTCCGGTAATGGCACATCCTCGACTGCTCATCATCAAACCAATCTTAGGTAGTCCAAAATAAAGGAAAAACAGTTGTACAAGTAAAGGCGTATTTCTTGACAACTCAATATATACTGAGATGATCCGTCTAAGAACCGGTACTTTGACATACTTTATAATGCTGCAAATAAAGCCAACAATGCTTGCTCCGATAATTCCGATCAGTCCAATGGAGAACGTAAGCTTTGCGGCTTCTGCATACATAGGAATATATTCCTTAATAAAGCCAAAATCCAAAGCCTCCCCATCCTTTCTCCTCACTTATTTCATTTTATTCAAAGAATAGTATTTCATGAGTCTAAATTATTCCATAACAACAAAAACACGACCCTGCATAGGGTCGTGTCAGATTGTAAAAACTCTATTCTGTTTTTCCGCCGGCAAGCCCAAACGCTACATATAACGCTGTCGCATGTAAAACTGCCTTTTCATCAATATTAAACTTATTATGATGGTTTGGAAATGCTCTGTCTATCTGCTCATTTCCTGCACCAACAAATGCAAATGTTCCAGGGATCGTTTGCTGATATGTGGAGAAATCCTCGCCTAAGAATAACCTTGGAATGTCCACAAACATTTTTTCCGGAAATACCTTTCTTGCTTCCTCCATTGCCTTTTTCGTCACCTCTTCATCGTTAAAGACAACCGGATGAAGACTTCTTTGATAATCAATGGTAGCCGTTGCATGATATGTTTCTGCCGTATTTTGTACAATACGCTTTAAAGAACTCTCAATCAGCTTGCAATCCTCCAACTCGAAGGTCCTTACCGTACCATCAATCTTTGCTTCCCCAGAAATGATATTATGAGCACTTCCGGAATGAATGCTTCCCACGGTAACCACCGCACTTTTATTTGGATCAAGCTCCCTGCTGATAATGGATTGAAGGTTTACAACCGTAGCTGCAGCTGCCAAAGTGGCATCCACGCATTGCTGTGGCTTTCCTGCATGACCAGAATGTCCATGTAATGTAATGTGGAAAATATCTGATGCTGCCATTCTGGCTCCGGATTGGATACTAATCTTCCCACAAGGGATGTCTGCAAATACATGTAATCCGTATATTTCCTCTACATCATCTACGAATCCCTGCTCCGTAAGAAGCTTAGCTCCCATACAGTTTTCTTCCGATGGCTGAAAGATCAGCTTAATCGTACAAGTAAGCTGGTCCTCATATGTTTTTAAAATATCTGCTGCACCAAGCAATGCAGCCACATGGGCATCATGTCCACAAGCATGCATTACCCCCTCATTAACTGACTTATAGTCAACACAAGTCTTCTCAACAATTGGTAATGCATCCATGTCTGCTCGAAGTGCAATCACTCGGTCCCCATGTCCAACAAATCCAATGACTCCGGTCTCTCCGGCAATGACATAAGGAATTTCCATTGCCGTAAGCTCTTCCCGAATACGCTTCGATGTCTCAAATTCCTTTAAGCTCAGTTCGGGATGTTTATGAAAATGTTTTCGTAATCGAATTATGTAATTGCCACGCTTCTCTACTTCCTTTTTGATGTCCATCAATATGTACCTCCTGAAATGATATTCTTATTTTACTCAATAATCTATCAAAAACCAAGAGAAAAGTAGCTGTAACGATGGTTTACCCGTAAAACAAAAAGAAAACGCCGCATAAATGCGGCGTTCCCAAAAGGAGTATTATGAAAAAGATTTGATGATCGAAATATCAAAATCTATTTACCTAAACAAACTTCAACGGTATGATGTTTACCGTCGTTAAATACAGGGATTACATTTCCCTCTACTTCTTTTCCATCAACGACCAGGCTCTTAACGCCGGTGGATACATGATTTGGATTTGTGATTGTAATGTCGAATACATCACCACGGAACTCTCTTGAAACCTTATAGCCATCCCATTCAAATGGAATTGCCGGGTCAATCATAAGACCATCATACTCAGGCTTAATGCCTAAGATATATTGACTGATTGCAATAAAGTTCCAGGAAGCCGTACCGGTAAGCCAAGAGTTCTTAGCTTCACCAAAACGTTTTGCATCCTTGCCTGCAACCATTTGTGAGTATACATAAGGCTCAAGCTTATGAACATCACTATAATCCTCCGTATAAGCTGGTGCAATTCTTGTGTAGTAATCAAATGCCTTGTCACCACGGCCGGCAACTGCCTCTGCACACATGATCCACGCATTGTTATGACAGAAGATACCTGCATTTTCTTTATAACCAGCAGGATACGTTGAGATTTCACCATATTCTACATAATATTTCGTAAATGCTGGATTATTTAATACTAATCCATATTTCGTACCAAGGCGCTCTTCTACAGAATCAAGAGCAAGGATTGCCTTGCCATCGTCTTTACCACATCCACCCATTACACAGAAGCCTTGAGATTCGATAAAGATCTTGCCTTCTTCATTTTGTTCAGAACCAACTGGTCTTCCAAAATCATCATATGCACGAAGGAACCATTTTCCGTCCCATCCATATTTCATAACTGCATCACGCATTTTTGCTACTTCATTAAATGCACGGTCAGCCTCTTCCTTATCACCAATCTTCGCCATCAATTTAGCATATTCATCACCAATATAAGTGAACATACCAGCAATCATAACAGACTCAGCAACCTTACCATCTTTGCTAGTCGTTGTCTGGAAAGACTCTCCTGGTTCTGTAGAGAAGCAGTTTAAGTTCAAACAGTCATTCCAGTCAGCACGTCCGATCAGTGGAAGTCCATGAGGTCCTACATTTTCAATTACATGATTGATACTTCTTCTTAAATGGTCTTTTAAAGGCTGTGCCTTACTCTCATCATTTACATAAGGAGTCATTACATCTAAGATGCCGTAATCTCCCGTCTCTTTAATATAAGCAACAATTGCAAGCACTAACCATAATGGATCATCATTAAAGTTTCCACCAAGTGCATCATTACCTTTTTTGGTTAATGGTTGATATTGATGGTAAGCTCCGCCATCCTCTAACTGCGTACTTGCAAGATCGATAATTCTTTCTCTTGCACGATCAGGAATTTGATGAACAAATCCAAGTAAATCTTGATTGGAATCTCTAAATCCCATACCACGACCAACACCTGACTCAAAGTAGGAAGCACTTCTTGATAAGTTGAACGTAACCATACATTGATATTGGTTCCAGATATTAACCTGGCGATTTAATTTATCATCATTAGACTCTAAGGAGTATTTTCCAAGAAGTCGGTCCCAATCAGCCTTTAATTCTTCAAATGCTTGGTCAACAGCTTCTACTGTTGCAAACTTTTCAATCATGGCTTCTGCTTTCTTCTTATTGATTACGCCTTTTGATTCCCATTTTTCCTCTTGTTCATTTTCTACATAACCAAGTACGAATACATAATCTTTTGATTCGCCTGGTTCTAATGTAATGTCTAAGCAGTGGGAAGCACATGGAGACCAGCCATCAGCGATGGAATTTCTGGATTGTCCTTCTATTACTGCTTTTGGATTGTCATATCCATTATATGTACCGATAAAGCTTTCGCGATCACTATCAAATCCGCTAATTTCAGCATTTACAGAATAGAATGCATAGTGATTACGACGCTCTTTATACTCTGTCTTATGATAAATAGTAGAGCCCTTTACTTCTACTTCTCCTGTTGAGAAGTTACGTTGGAAGTTACGATCATCATCGTCAGCATTCCATAAGCACCACTCTAAATAAGAGAATAATTTTACGCTCTTTGTTTCATTTCCTTCATTTTTTACTGTTACCTTCTGAACTTCTCCATGGAAGTTAAGAGGTACAAAATATGTAACTTTTGTGGCAATTCCATTTTTTTTGCCATTCATTGTCGTATAGCCCATACCATGACGACATTCATAGAAATCTAATTCTTTTCTTGCTGGTGACCAACCTGGACTCCAGAAATCCCCATTATCATATAGATAAAAATAATGACCTCCTCCAAGATCTAATGGTACATTATTATAACGGAAACGAGTGATTCTTCTTAATTTAGCATCCTTAAAGAAACTATAGCCACCGGATGTATTTGAAATAATTGTAAAGAACTCTTGTGATCCTAAATAGTTAATCCAAGGATAAGGTGTCGTTGGAGTCGTAATTACGTACTCTTTGTTTGCATCATCAAAATAACCAAATTTCATCTCATTATCTCCTTTGCTTCATTAGAAACTCATGTTACCCACAATACTATCTTTTTTCGTTCAATTTTCGCTAAAATTGTCTTCGATTTCCAGCTAATTTAATTATAATATACAATTTTTTCTATTTCAACATGGAAACATTCACAAAGATATGAGGATTTCATTAGTAATATCCTATAATGGCTTACGAAACTTTTTCGAAACTCAACACGATTCGTGTTTTTGTCCCCCGAAAACTTTTCGTAAGCCAAGATATCCTTTTTTATAATGCTATTTACTTTTCAAATACCATTGGCATAAAATCATCGCTGTCTGAACAAACGAATCCACCAAATGCATCCATCCATTTTCTAGCCAATGGTTCGAACTCACCAATTGCGCTTTCTTCTACTGTAATTGCATAAACAGTCTTAATTCCATGTTGATTCATAAATGCAACATCTTCTTCATTCTCCATAAAGCCATTCATGCTTTCCACATCAACTACCTTTTCAGATGGTAATGTAATTTCCATAATGCCGATTTGTGGCCAGAATTGGAAGTTATCTTTCTCTGCTTCTGATAATCCTTCTGTTAATACTTGATCTAACTCATTTACCGTTACTTCTTGTGTGCCCATGTATAATAACTCTAAGTTCTTAGGTTGAGGCGTTTTTAATAAGGATAAGCGATTTTTCTTTTTATTATTCTTTTTCATTTGAATCCCTCCATACTCTATAATTTCCGTATACCCACATTTTTATATTCATATACGATAATTTTCAACTTTTTTCTTATTGTACCTAAGAATTCCCTATAAGTCTAGCCGTATAGCCCCCTAATAAGTTTTTTATAGCTTGTTACAATTAAATATTGACCAATTCTTCATTACTATATATACTTAGGGAGGAAAATTTTAAACATATACACGGAGGTCCTCATGGAACAAAGCTTTAGTAAAAAATGTCTACTTGGTATGCAACATGTTCTGGCTATGTTTGGCGCAACCTGTTTAGTACCTATGCTTACCGGATTAAACGCATCCATCGCTCTTATTTGCGCTGGTGTTGGTACGCTGATCTTTCACTTAATCACCAAACGAAAAGTACCTGTCTTTTTAGGTTCAAGTTTTGCATTTATTGCAGCAATCCAATATGTGCTTCAAACAGATCAAATGGATGCTCCACTCAATTCTATGATTACATTAGATAATCTCGCGAAATTAAAAGGCGCTCTTATTGTTGCCGGTCTTATCTATATGCTCTTTGCCTTACTGATTAAAGTCATTGGATATGAAAAAGTAACTAAAATCTTACCACCAATTGTTACTGGTCCTATGATTATAGTCATTGGTTTACGTCTAAGCCCGACTGCTATTAGCAATGCTATTTATGAAAATGGTGTATTTAGCTTACGTGCAGCTGCTGTGGCATTTCTTGTTGTTTTAACAATTATTTGTATTTCCGTATTTACTACAGGCTTTATTAACTTAATGCCGATCCTTATTTCACTTATTATTGGCTACATACTCTGTATTCCTTTTGGAATTCTTAATCCAGGAGAGTGGTGGGATAAAGTATCATCTGCATCCTTTATTTCGCTTACTGACAGCTGGACTAGGGAACAGTTCTTTGTTATGCCAAAATTCGATATTAATGCAATTTTAGCAATTGCTCCAATCTCAATAGTTACGATTATTGAACATGTTGGCGATATTACGACAAATGGTGCAGTAGTTGGCAAAAACTTTATTGCAGACCCTGGTGTTCATCGTACCCTCTTAGGAGATGGTGTCGCAACTGCACTTGCAGGATGTTTCGGTGGTCCTGCAAATACGACTTATGGTGAAAATACCGGTGTTCTTGCTGTAACAAAGAACTACAATCCTGCAATCTTACGAATTGCTGCCTGCTTTGCCATTATCCTTGGTATCTTTGGTAATATTGGTGCAGTCATTCAAAATGTCCCACTTCCTGTAAGTGGTGGAATCAGTATCGTGTTATTCGGTATGATTGCCAGTGTCGGTGTTCGTATCCTTATTAATAATACGGTAGACTTTTCAAATAGCAGAAACCTTATGATTGCTTCCTTAATCTTTGTATTAGGCATTGGTATTGATAGCATTCAGATTACAAAGACAGTAACGATTTCCGGTCTTGCTGTTGCCGCAGTCTTTGGTATCGTATTCGCAATCATTTTACCCGAAAAGGCTTCTGAATAGTCACTTCTTGCTATATAATAGCATTATTTTATACAATAACTGTCTATGTAACCTCAATTACATTGACAGTTATTTTTTTGTCTGCTACTATTTTAATAGCCGTTCACAATTTTGGATATTTTCCCCATTTTTATGAACGTAATTCTAATTAAGACAAGAGAGGTATATTCATGAATGATCAAAACGATGGGTTGACACCAAACGATCCGAACACTTCTAATACATATGATGCACAAGGATCTGATCATCAATCACCAAGTAGTCCATATCAAAGCAATGACTATGAACAACAGCCACAATATGATCCACAACAGGATTACAACAGCCAGCAATACTATGGCTATCAACAACCATTGAGCAACAGCCAGCAAAATTATAATGCTCAACAAGACTATAGTAATCAACAAAGCTATGGCAACCAACA
>JAUNRX010000234.1 GCA_030539495.1 bacterium
AAGTGGAAGAAGTTAAATCCGTTGCCTTCTTTTTTACGTTTGATCATTTCTTTTGCTAACTTATCGTATTCTTCGAATAATGTTGGAAGATCTTCTTCTTTGATTGCATAAGGCATTTCATCCTCAGCAACTACTGGTTCTACAGAGATTTGTTTGAACCCAAGGTCAGCAAGGCTTAAAACATCTTTGGAGAAATCAAGGTTATTATGAGTAAACGTACCTCTTACATAATAATTCATTTGATTTCTATCTTCTGCAAATTTGATGAACTTAGGCATGAACACATCATAACTTCCCTTACCGTTACGAGTAGGTCTCATCATATCGTTAACTTCCTTACGTCCGTCAACACTAAGAACTACGTTGCTCATTTCTTTGTTTGCAAATTCCATCATTTCATCATTTAAAAGAATACCGTTTGTTGTTAATGTGAAACGGAATTTTTTATCATGTACTTTTTCAAGTTCACGACCATATTCTACTACACCTTTTACAACATCCCAGTTCATAGTTGGTTCGCCACCGAAGAAGTCAACTTCTAAGTTATGACGGTTTCCACTGTTTTCAATTAAGAAATCAAGTGCTTTTTTACCAACTTCAAGAGACATTAATGCACGATGTCCTTTATATTCGCCTTCTTCAGCGAAGCAGTATCTACAAGCTAAGTTACAATCATGAGCGATGTGTAAGCATAATGCTTTTACTACTGTCTTTCTCTTCTTGAAGTCGATGATCTTAGTTTCATAGATGTCTTCTGTAAATAAAGTACCATCTTCTTTTAATTGTTCGATTTCACCAAATGTTTCATTGATGTCCTCTTCCTTAAGACCTGCATCGCTGTATTTTTCAAGCATCTTTGCAGTAATTGCTGCTTTGTCTTCTTTTTCATATAAACCGATCATATCGTAGCTTAAATCATCTACTACATGAACACTTCCACTATTTACGTCTAATACGATGTTATAACCGTTACTTCTATACTGATGTATCACTTAATAAATCTCCTTTCAGTCGAAACTCACTTTCCATTCAATCGTTAAATTAAATCTCATAAGTAAATCTCAATACTGCTTCTGTAATTAATATATATATTTTTGTATATTTCCCCATCATGGGTTTCTCAATTTGGTTCGCCACAAGCCATTCCGGCTTAGTTCTTATCTTTCAGTTAAATTCCCCTTAAAACAAGAATTAAGCAGCGGCCACTAAGCCGCTGCTAACTTATTAGTTGTTTTCACAAGTTTGATTACCAACTGTACAAGATGTTTTACAAGCTGATTGACAAGAAGTTTGACATTCGCCACATCCGCCTTTTTTAAGTGTATCCTTAAAACTCTTAGTTTGTAAAGATTTAATACGTTTCATAAGTATTGCCTCCTTTTTACTCATTGATTTTGCCATTATAACATACAATATTATCGAATTAAAGTATTTTTTGTGATTTTATAGCACATATGTTTTATTTATCCAATGTACTTAACTAATCATCCCACCGACCATTCCGCTTAAACCGCAAATCAAGAATACGGCGATCGTACTTCCTAGTTCACCAAAGATATCTTTACTAAAAATCAAAGAGACCACGAGGATAATTAAAAAATACACGATGCCCATTCCCATTCCCCATAGATATCTCTTTTCTTTCTTGGCCGTTCCTAACAAAAAGCCTCCTGCAAAACACGATACTATGTATGTCAATACGATACCGACACTAATCACAGCACCTGGCGGATCGATTTTATACATAATCAGCGAAAGCAGTAACAAGAGTATTGCAGTTAGGATGTAACTGACTAATAATGCCTTTACTATAGGTATAGCTTTGGACGACTTTGTGGATACCTTTGCCACCACATCTCCTCCTTTACACCATATACTAGAATATATTAAGGATGTGTCAGTAATATGCTTGTTTTTAAATTCGGTTATGTTATACTTTAACCAAAATAAACGAACTAAGGAAGGATTACTAATGGACTATATCGATTTACACGTCCATTCGAATGTATCGGATGGAACAAGTACACCAAGCGAACTTGTAGCCTATGCCTACGAGAAAAAACTAAAAGCATTTGCCCTTACGGATCACGATACGGTCGACGGTGTGAAGGAAGCCGTTGAAGCAGCGAAACAACTTGCTACTGACGAATATGAACTTATTGTTGTTCCGGGTGTTGAGATTTCTGCTGCCTATAACGGAAAAGATATTCATATCCTTGGACTCTTTTTAGATTATGAGAACAAGACTTTAGTAGACACCTTACACCAAGTAGCGGATGAGCGAAAACGTCGTAATGAAAAAATGTGTAAGAACTTACAAGATGCAGGCATTGCAATTACTATGGAAGATATTACAGAGGGTAATGACGACGCAGTAATCACAAGAGCACATTTTGCCAAAGCATTATTAAAGAAAGGTTATGTATCTGCAATCAAAGATGCCTTTACCAAATATCTAGATTCCAATGGTCCTTATTATGTACCTAGAGAATACCTTTCTCCTAAGACTGCCATTGATTTGATCTTAAGCGCCGATGGAATTCCTGTGCTTGCCCATCCCCTTCTATATAAATTATCACCAAGCGAATTAAAAACTTTAGCAAAAGAGCTTACAAGCTATGGCTTACAAGGAATTGAAGCAGTCTATAGCTGTAACAAAGGATTAGATGAAAGCTATGTTCGTTCTATCGCAAGAGAAAATGGACTGGCAGTAACCGGAGGCTCCGATTATCACGGAAGCGTAAAACCTGATATCGATCTTGGAACCGGCCGTGGCAACCTAAAGGTTCAAGCCTTTATATTGGATGACTTAATGAAATTAAAACAGAAAAATAAATAGAATATAAAAAAGAGGATAAGCCTTAAAGGCCTATCCTCTTTTC
>JAUNRX010000235.1 GCA_030539495.1 bacterium
TCTTCCTTTCCCCTGGGTGCGCATCCTTAGCGGAGCGTTTTTTGATACATAGGAGGCTTCTTGAAGAGAAGTCTCCTATGTATCAAAAAAGCCATTACAAGGGAGTTTCCTGTAATGGCTTTTCTTATTACTTGTTATTATTTTTTTGGTAAAGCACTTTCTGTCGCTTCTGGTGAAGGACTTGGTGAAGATGTTGCTAAAGGAGTTGTTTCATCGATTTCTGTCGATGATTTCATAACCTCTTTTGCTTGTTCTTGAGTAAATACTTCCCCATTTAATACTTTATTGATTAATGCTGTCGCATTGTTTACTTTTGTCTCATCTGGAAGCATTACATAAGCACTTTGAGTTGGTGCACTATAAGTCGTTAATTTCTTACCTTCACCATCTAAACCGATCATAATGACATCCCAGCTTGCTCCATCGTTAATCTGCATTTGTACAAATGCAGCAATATCGTCGTATTTTAAGTTAGTAGACATATTTCCTTCAATACTCTTAAGGATAGAAGCAAAGTTAGTTAAAATTGTTGGTGAACAAACTTTCTTGATAATACCTTGAACAACATATTGTTGATCTTTATTTCTCTGTAAATCACCTTCTGCAAATGCATGACGTTCACGTGCGAATGCTAATGCTTGCTTACCATTCATATCATTATCCCCTTTTACGAATGCAGGGCCTTGTTCTGATGTGAAGTCATAATCAGAGTGAACTGTAATTCCGCCTAAGGCATCTACGATATCTTTAAAGCCTGAGAAGTTAACTCTTACATTATAGTTAATCTTCATGTCATATAATTTTTCTAACGTTCCGATGGAACATTCAATACCATATAAGCCCGCATGTGTAAGCTTATCCTTTTCACCATTTGAAACTGTAGTTTCTACATAGTAATCTCTTGGTGTACTTGTAAGAAGGATTTGTTTTGTCTTAGGATTGATTGTTGCAGTCATGTTAACATCACTACGACTCTTCTTATTTACATCACCAAACGTATCGATACCAGAAATAAATACACTAAATGGTTTTTCTGTTACATCAGATACTGCGTTTTGGTTTTGTAATGTTGTCTTATGCTCAAAACTTTCAAGAACTTTTGTTTCTTTCTCAAAGTTTTTGTATGTCTTATTATCTTCGATCATTGGTACATAGGATTCGTCCATAATTACTGCATCTACTTCTTTTGCATATAGCGCTTCTACAGCAGAAATCGCATCCGAAAATCCTTTTGTAGTAATCTTCTTATCTACATGTTCATTAATAGAAGTAATTGTCTCTGTAATCTTACCATTTCCATTTTCATTAAATACAGCAAATGTACCAGTTGCTACATCATTGATTGTCTCTGCTGTATTTGTTTTTAGTACATAAATTGATACTTTTTCTGTCTGTTCATTAATATCTGTCACTTTTCCTGCTGCATCTCTTGCAATAAAGCAGTAGTAAGCACCTAAGCCGTATACAACAATTAATAAGACAGAGATGATTTTTGCTCCAATATGGAACTTACTCTTTGCACCGTTTCCTACAATCAGCAATAAAAATAGTACTGCAACTACTCCAATGCCAACTCCGATATATTCTGGTTTTAACATATGAAGTCGTTCTACTACAACTACTAATGCGATGGAAGCGATTAATTGAAGAGCAAGGATAAAAATACCGAATTTACGCTCCTTTAATCTAGATAACATATTTTTAAAATAATCTTTCATATTCTCTATGTATCCCCTCTATATTTTATTTTGTTTTGTTTTATAACATTTTTCTATTTTACTCTAACATTTTCGTTCTTGCAATAGTTAAAATAAGTATGACATATATTATTAATTTTTCCATAATAGTCTTAAGAATTTTATAAGATTTATAAACTCTTTCTTTTTATTAGTGCATAATATGTACTATTCACAATAAAAAACACCAGACAACAAAATCTGTCTGGTGTTTTTTATTAGAAGCGCATTGGGATTAATTCTAAATACTCTTCTAATGTTCCATTGTTCATGAAACATTCAATGATTTGACGGCCCAATGGATCTAAGTCATCTGTTAAGAATTGTTGTAATTCTTCTCTAAAGAAGTCAGTTAAGATCTTAGCACCTGCATCGTAACCTTCTACTCCTAACTCGGATTGAGTTTCTGGCTGAAGGAATGCGCGGCGGATATATTGTCCATCAATCTTTAAGGATTCTAAACAATATCCTAAAAGAGGAAGTCTGGAGTGTTTTAAATGTCCTGGTTTGAATTTTGCTCCACCACGTCTTGCAATATATTCTCTTGCAATCCATTGTGGCATAAATCCAACTTCATAGGCACCGATATGTTGGTTAGGAATTAAGACATATCTTGTTGAAGAAGCATTTTTAATCTGTTCTAATAAAAGATTTGCCTGTGTTACCTTCTTACCTGTTGCAAATGGCCAGTAAGATCCAACCCCTTCACTGCTCATTCCTTTGGAGTCGATAATACTTGGATTGTTGTAACCACGAGGTGCTACCAATCTCCATAACCAAGCAAGTGCTGGAGGAAGGATATGACAGATACCCATGATACCGTAGTTTGGATGTTGTTTCGTACTTGGTGGCATTCTAACCCCAAAACTTCTTACATCAACTTCCACTGGTTCATTTACAATATCTTTTACAGATTCACGAGGTAAGATGACACGTGGGTTTGGACAAGGTTTTCCATTGGAATCTAAGACATGTTCCCAAGGAAGGCAAGTTGCCTTTGGAGTACCATCCATGTTAAAGAATACTAACTGTTCTTTTGGCTGGATAATGTTCTTTTCGATGCTTGGCGCACTTCCGTAGTTCGTAATGTTGTCAACACGTAAGAACCATCCTGCTTCTGCATCCATTAATACTAACTT
>JAUNRX010000084.1 GCA_030539495.1 bacterium
ATACCTCCGGTGTTACCGTCTCTACTGGTGTAGGTCTTACTACTGGTGTTGGTGTAATGATTGGTACAGATGATACCTCTGGTGCAATTGTTTCTACCGGTGTAGGTCTTACCACTGGTGTTGGTGTAATGATTGGTACAGATGGTACTTCTGTGATTGGGAATACTTGTTTACCATCTACAATTAATTTTATGTTTGTATATGTGATATCTGCATTTTTCGCTGCAAACATACCAATATATACATAGTCAGAATCTACACTTGTTAATGGGAAGTCAAATCCACCTGTTACTGTTTTTTCTTCTCCCATTGTACATGCATAGCCGTCTGAGTTACTTTCAATCTTTAAGTCAATTGTATCGCCTGTCTTCACTTGATTTGTTGCCTTACCGCCTGAAGTTAAGACGCCGCTCTTTCTTGCAAAACAGTTCCATGCTTCAGATTTGATCTTTACAGGGCCTGCTGCTACATAATCACCAAGTGGACTTGTGTATGTCGTATCGATATACATATCATCTCTGGCCATTAAACCAAAGGCAACTTCATTGCTCTCAGAATCAAGACTGTTTACCTTTGCTGTTGCAGATAATGTAAACGTGCTTCCTACTGGAATTTTGTAGTAGTACATGGCAATACCGTCAGTAGACGCTGAAACCTTACCTTTACTAGCTGCAATATTCACATCGCCAGATGCATCTGTTTGAACTTTAAAGTCGTTAACTGTATAGCCGCTTTCCACATCACCAAATACTGTACCTTTCCAGATACCATGATCTTGCCAGTTTTCACTGTCTTTTAAGTTGCTATCGTATTCTGGAACGATATAATTTGGATTAGGTTTTAATACAGCTTCTTTTGTAGGTGCCGCAACAATGCTGTCTGCAATTACATGGTCTGCTAAACCTTTTACGTTTAAGCTCTTAATTTCTTTTGCGATTAGGTAGCCATTATACGTAGCACCTAAAATATTTGTATGAGTATTATCTACACTTGTTTCTTTATAAGAAGTCCAAGCATGGTAGTTTACTGATTCTGCTGCACCGATTGTTTCAAAGTGCTCTTTTGTCATCTTTGTTAAGTCCACTACCGGAATAGATAACTGACTTCCTAACGTATGGATTGCTAATGGATAATCTCCACCTGGATATACGTTTCCTTTGCTGTCCGTAGTTGTTGATGTGATATGTTGATCACTCTTCGAGAAAGTACCTGTTGCACTTCTTCTTACAATCGGAGTCATAAGGATTGGTGTACATCCTGCAGCTTTTGCCGGCTTAATATAGGATTCGTATAAAGAGTTTGCAAATGATCCTTCTGTCTTATAGTCGCCATTTGGATCAGTATAACGTGCTGCTTCCGCTTTTTCGTCATTATGTCCAAATCCAATGAATAAATAATCTCCGGCTTTCATGCCTTCTAATAACTCTTTATATTGTTTTTCTGATGTATAGCTCTTAGAACTTCTTCCAGATAACGCAATATTTTTAATCTCTACTTTGCTTGTATCAAAGAATTGATCTAATTGTGTTCCCCAACCGTATCTTGGGTAATAATAGCTGTCTGTAAAGGAGCTTACTGTTGAATCTCCGACAACCCAGATCGTTGGTGTTCCTGTTACTGGAATTTCTGGAGTAACTACAAAGTCACCTAAATACTTTTCAATCGTATAGTCACTTGCATCTGTAATTACTGTTCCTGCAACACGTTTTGATGTATCCACTTTAGAGTGGTCTGCATATGTCGTGTTGTATTCTACAAATCTTGCTTCTTCTGGCTTAACGCCACTCATATAAGTCCATCCTACTGGATCAATCATGGAAGCATTTGATAATACTGTATCAATAAATGCAACTTTTGCTGTTGCTCCCCATGGTCTACCTAAGTATCCAGGAGTTACTGTGAACCCTTTTGCCTGATTTCCTGTTACGGTACAATCTTTAAAGAGATAACCATTTTCAGAAAGGGTATTTCTTGCTGCAGTAATATATCCTGCTGTACTGCCTTTTGTGTAACCATACCAGCTTAATGTACAAGTATCGAATACTACATCACCGTCACCGAAAATATAATCCGTATTTCCTTCGATAAAGCAATCTTTGAAATAAGATTTTGTATTTGCGTTTCCTGTGAATAATGTATCCTGGCTACTTAAGAAGGAACAGTTAACAAATTTTGCTTTGTCACCTTCAATACACATAGCTGCTGCTCGTTCTGTTGCTTCTTTTGATGCAACGTCTGCACCAAGTTCACGATTAAACTTAATAGATTCTGCACCTGTAAGTTCTACACCATCTGCGATCTCTTCTTCCGTTACATAACGGTTAAAGGATGCTTCGAAGATAATGTTTTCTGCAGTAAATCCTGTTGCTTTGTTTTTAATATATGTTGTTGTTCCCCATTTTACTGGAGCAGCTTTTTCATATAAATCGTGGGCATTTTCTTTGCTGTAATACCCTTTCTCATTTACACTATAGTACTTGTATCCAATTCCATAATACCAAGTTAAAGTAACTTCCTTGCTTGGGTCATCATTTACAAAAGAAATGTAAGGCGTTTCCACGATAATTTGTTCGCGATATAGCCCCGGTGCAATATGAACCGTAATACGATCTTCTTCTGTTTTTGGATTCATCGCCTTACAAGCAGTAAGAGCTTCATTTACTGTTGCGTAATTATGCTCTTTGTCTCCATATCCTACATAGATATCGCTTACACGAGTCATAGCAGGTAATTTGGAGCTTGTTGTTACAAATAATAAGTCTTTTGTAACATTTTGTCCATTAACCACAATATGAGTATTCGTTGTATACCCTTTTACGGTTGCTTCCACACGATAAGAACCATTTCGAAGCATTGTTTTAAAGGAATTGCCTTCTACTGTACCAACATATCTGTAGTCATCTTCTAAATGAATGAATTCTAATTTACTTACTTGTAAATCTTGTGGTAATTCAAGGAATGTTCCTTTTGCTTCATACGTAGTTTTCTTTGCTACCGTAATATTTTGACTAGCAGCTTCTGAAATCTGTACTTGCTTCTCTCCAACCAGATCATAATCATTCACACCTTCAATAACGATGTTATACATTACTCCTGGCTGTACTTCTGCTTTAAAAGAACAATCGGAATTTACTTTTACATCTACTGCATCAAGATTAGAATCCACTGGTTCTAATGTTACGCTTAAGTTGGATGTATCCGTATCTTCTGCAAATCCTTCTACAGTTCCTGTTAGTTCTACTAATGCTTTCTGTTCCAATTGAAGGGTAATCACTTTTCCTGATTGAATTTCATCAATCGTTGGAGCTACAACCTTAGTCTTGGAAGTAACTCCAACTCCAGGAATTCCGGAAAGTACTGCTGTATAGCTGTATCCAGGTGTTAAAGAAGCGGTAAATGAGTTTCCATTAGAAACTGCTTTTGTAACTTCTTCTGTCTTGTCGTTGATAAAGCTTACCGTATGTGTTTTCTCTGTTAGACTTCCAAAGTCCACAGTTCCTGTTACACTAACGGAAGGAGTTTTCATAATACGGTAGTAGACTGGCTTTGCACCTGCACCTGCTGGTGTATATAGCTTATAGCTTCCATCATACTTCGCAATAAACTCATACTTTAGCTTAGTGCTATCAAAGGAACGCTCCTCTGATTGTTGCCCATCTTTCCCTTGATATTCAAATACAAGAGTAGAATCGTTGGAGTTGCTAGATCCCATATATGTCGTGATTAAATCACCGGCTTTAACATCTTTGATTGTTATGTATCTAGTTTTTGAAGAACCAGTACCATTTGCATAGTAACAACCTGCTGACTTATATCCATCTTTAAAGTCAACTTTTGATTGACCCCAGCTACGATCTACAGATTTATCGGAATCTAAACTATTCACATATAATCTGTCTGTTTCAGTATAAAATAAAGATAAGTCGCCCATTTTCAATGTCGTACTATTATCTACTTCAACAAATTTACCATCGGCTGCAACACTTTCAATGCTATTCCAGCTAGACGCCGTTATATTGTTGTTGTAGAGTGCTGCATTTCCTTCAGTGACACCACCAAAGTCCCATACATCAATCTTTTTTGTTTCTGTCTTTGCAACCTGGGATGCACTTACCTGTACATTGGAAAAGGTAGTCGAGACGACTATACTTAGAACCAATGCGAGAGATATCCCTCGTTTCACAACATTTCTCATTCGTTAATTTCCTCCAAAAATTGTATCACATAAAAATGCACTTCTAAATTATATGGACTTGTCGGTCATTCGTCAACAAAACTTAACCCCTTTCAGGACAGATTGATACTTTTCATTACTTATGCTCATGAATAAACTATTATTTTTTGTATATTTCATACAATTCTCACAAATATTATACCATTTTACTCCATTTTTACTCCGTTGCATTACCTTACTAATGACAACTCCATAACTATTGCTTATATAGCTAATTCCTTTTTCTTCTATAGTTTTTTCATTTTTACACTTATCAACAGTTATTTATAATATATGTAAATCAAATACAATAACTTATATTTCTAAACACAAAAAAAGTTGCTATGTCCAACTTGAACATAACAACTTTTCTATTTTAATCTAATCTATTATTTTGTCTTTACCCCAACTACTTTACTATAGTCGCCATAAACCTTTTTACCGTTTACTACCTGATATGCTCTCATTTTAAAATAGTATGTCTTGTTTGATTTTAATTTGATTGCAGTATATTTGGTAGCTTTTGATGTTACTTTTGCCTGGATTCTCTTGAAATTCTTATCCTTGCTTGCAGATACATATAAATCATATCCACTTGCTTTAGTTACTTTCTTCCAAGAAAGATATGCTTTCTTTGTTCCCTTTTTCAAAGAAAGACTAGGCTTTCCAACTACTGTGGTTACTTTAACACTAGAAGAACTTGCTCCATATACCTTTTTCCCTGCTGTTTCACGGTATGCCTGAGCACGTAATTTAACAGTTGTTGCAGATTTAAGCTTGTCTACTGTTACGGATGTTTTCTTCGTTGTCTTTATAGTAACCCATTTGTTGTTTTTGTATTGTTGTACGCGATATCCTGTTGCACCGGCAACCTTTTTGAAGGATACTTTGCAAGAACTGCTTGTTACTTTTGATACTGTGATTTTAGTAGTACCAGGTGCAGTCGTCGTTGTTAAAGTAGGAGATGACTTTCCATAAACCTTCTTACCATTTACAGTACGGTATGCTCTTACTTTATATTTTAAAGTCTTACCTGCTTTTAATCCTGTTTGTTTAAAGGAAGTACCTTTTACATTTGCTTTATAAGCTTTGTTATTCTTGTAATAAGTTACTTCATATCCAGTTGCATTTTTCACTTTGTTCCAAGTAATCTTAACAGAAGTCGTCTTGTTTTCTGTTGCTTTTACATTGGTTACTTGAGCAACTTGTACTGGTGCACTAGGTTTTACTGTTGGTGTAGCTGTTGTAGCTGTTGGTGTTTCTGTTGGTCCTGCTGGCGTTTCTGTTGGCACTACTGGTGATGGATTTGGTGTAACAGCGCCAATTTCTTTTCCATCAATAATTAATTTAACATTTGTATAAGTGATATCTGCATTTCTAGATGCAAACATACCAACATATACATAATCGGAATCAATGCTTGTTAATTGGAAATCAAAACCGCCAGTTACAGTTTGTTCATTTCCTAATGTACATGCATAGCCATCGGAATTGCTTTCGATCTTTAAGTCTACCGTATCGCCTGGTTGAACTTTATTTACAGCAGTTCCACCGGAAGTAAGTACACCGCTCTTTCTAGCAAAGCAGTTCCATTGTGCGGTCTTCATCTTTAATGGGCCTGCTGCCACATAGTCACCTAAAGTCGTATTGTTGTAAGTATCAATGTACATATCATCTCTAGCCATTAAACCAAAGGAAACTTGGTCATTGGTATTTAATACGTCATTTACCTTGGCAGTTGCAGTTAATGTAAATGTACTTCCTACAGGAACTTTATAGTAATACATTGCAACACCATCTGTATTTCCTGAAATCTTACCTTTATTGTTTTTAACAGAAATATTCATATTACCGTCTGCATCAGTACCTACGAAATAGTTGCTTTCCACATTTGTCTTATTTCCGTCTGCATCGACAAAATTTCCACCGATATCACCAAAGATTGTACCTTTCCAGATACCATGATCTTTCCATAACTCACTTTGTTTTAAGTTATTATCATATACAGGAACGATATAATCTGGGTTTGGTTGTAAATATTGTTCTTTTGTTGGAGCGGAAGCAATCTTGTCAGCGATTACTGCGTCTGCAAGTCCTTTTACTCCTAAGTTCTTAACTTCTTTTGCAATTAAATATCCATTGTAAGTTGCACCAAAGATATTAGTATGTGTATTATCTACACTTGTTTCTTTATTAGAAGTCCATGCATGTAAGTAAACAGTTCCTGCTGCTCCTAATGCATCGTAGTGTTCTTTTGTAAACTTAGTCATATCAACTACTGGAATAGAAAGAGTACTTCCAAGTGTTCTGATTGCTTCTGGGTAATCTCCGCCTTCGTATACATTTCCCTTGCCATCATCACTTGTAGTCGTAATATGAAGTTCGCTTTGTGAAAATGTTCCGCTTGCTGTTCTTCTTACAATTGGAGTTACAAGGATAGGAGTACATCCTGCATTTGTTGCTGGCTCAATATAATTCTTGTATAAGGAATTAGCAAAGCTTCCTTCTGTCAAATAGTCTCCATTTGGATTTGTGAAACGTTCTGGTTCTGCTTTTTCATCATTGTGGCCAAAGCCGATAAATAAGTAATCGCCTTTTTTCATTCCATCAAGTAATGTCTGATATTCTTTATCTAATACATAGCTCTTAGAACTTCTACCGGATAATGCAATATTTTTCACTTCAAATTTGGAGCTGTCAAAATAGTTTCCTAATTGAGTTCCCCATCCGTATCTTGGATAGTAGTAATTATCGTTAAATGCACTTACTGTTGAATCACCAACTACCCAGATCGTAGCTTTCTCATCTGCTGGAGTGTCTTCTTTAATAAAGTCTCCTAAGTAATTTGCAATTGTGTATGCAGAAGCATCTGTAATTACTGTACCTGCGATACGTTTTGAAGTATCTGCTTTTGTTCCGTCTGCCAATACAGTATTGTATTCTACGTAAGTTGCTTGTTCTGGAGTTACATTGCTCATGCTAGTCCAGCCTACTTCATTAATAAGAGAAGCATCTTGAAGCTCAGTATTGATGAAGGCTACTTTTGCTGTCTCTCCCCAAGGTCTACCAAAGTATCCTGGAGTTACTGTAACGCCTTCTTTGTTATTTTTTGTTACTTTACAATCTTTGAATAAATATCCATGTTGTGCTAAGTTATTTCTTGCTGCTGTGATATATCCTGCTGCACTGTTTTCAGTATATCCATACCAGTTTAAAGTACATTGGTCGAATACTACGTTACCATCACCAAAGATATAATCGGTATTTCCTTCAATGAAACAATCTTTAAAATAAGATCTTGTATCAGCTCCACCTGTATAAACAGTATCTTGGCTGCTTAAGAAAGAACAATTGATAAACTGAGTATCAGTTCCTTCAATACAGATTGCTGATGCACGTTCAGTTGCTCTCTTACTTGCAACGTCTGCGCCAAGTTCACGTTTGAATGTGATGGACTCTCCACCTGTGATTTCAACGCCATCTTTGATTTCTTCTTCTGTTACATATCGGTTGAAGGAAGATTCAAAGGTAATATCTTTTGCAGTAAATCCTACTGCCTTGCTCTTAATATAAGTAGCTGCACCCCATTTTGCTGGAGTTGTCTTTTCATATTGATCATAAGCTGTTTCTGGATTATAGAAACCAGTCTCATCTACACTGTAATATTTGTAACCAATACCATAATACCAAGTTAATTTTACTTCTTTTTCAGGAGTATCATTTACAAAGCTGATATATGGAGTATCGATCATAATTTGTTCACGATATGTTCCTGGTGCAATATGAACAGTAATTCGTTCTTCTTCGCTTTGTGGGTTCATTGCCTTACAAGCTGCAACAGCTTCTGTTACCGTTTTATAGTTATGATCTTTACTTGCATCCCCTACGTAAATGTCGCTGACACGGTCCATAGGTTGTACCGTTGTATTTGTTGATGCAAATAATAAATCTTTCGTAACATCTTTACCATTTACCACGATATGAGTACGTGTAGCAAATCCTTCTGCATCTGCAGTCACTGTATACACACCGTCACGTAAGCTTGTTGCAAATGCAAGTTCACTTACTGCTACTTCATACGTATACTCATCTTCTACATTGGTAAATACCAATTTTGTTGCTGTAGTGCCGTTTGCTAATCCAGTTAACTTACCGGATACTTGGTACATTGCTTTTTTACCAACCACGATATCCTGGTTTAAGGAAGCAGTTACATTGATTACTTTGTTTTCTTTTACTTCATAATCATTTACACCTGCTAAGATAACTGTATAATTTACATTTGGCTCAACTTTTGTTGTGAATGTGCCATCTTCTTTGATTGTGACATTCACTGCATCTACTTTAGAGTCTTTATCAGGTTCTAACGTTACTTGAAGTTTGGAAGTATCCGTTCCTTCTTCAAATCCTTTTAAAGATCCGCTATAGTCATATAATGTCTTTTTCTCTGCTGTAAGTGCTACCACTTTCCCTGTCTGGATTTCGCTAGTTGTTGGTGCAACCACTTTACAATCTGTGGTAAAGCCAACACCCTCCATACCAGAAAGGACAGCTGTATATGTATAGCCAGGTGCTAAGGAAACAGTAAAGGAAGTTCCTGTTACGGTAGCCTTTGTTACTGCACCTGTCTCATTATTTACAAAGTTTACTATGTAGTCATTTGCTGCAATATCACCAAATTGAATGGTTCCTGTCATTGCAACTGCTGGAGTCTTCATTATACGGTAGTATACTGGCTTTCCACCGCCTGCTCCTAATGTACAGATCTTATAGCTTCCACTATGTTCTGCAATAAATTCGTATTTCTGTTTTGTTCCGTTAAATGGTGTCTCTACTCTTTGTGTCCCCTCTTCCCCTAAGTATTGGCATACAAGGTTTGACTCACTAGAGTTGGTGGCTCCCATATAAACGGTAATTACATCGCCTGCATTAACATTATTTACTGTAAAATATCTTGTTGTTTCTGAACCGGTACCATTACAGTAGTAACATCCTGCTGATGTATAGCCATCTGCAAATGAAACTGCTGATTGTCCCCATGCACGGTCCACGGATTTTTCTGACTCCTCACTGTTTACGTATAAACGGTCATTTGCAGTATAGAACAAGGATAACTCACCTAATTGTAATGTTGTATCTCCCTCCGACATTACAAATTTACCATTACTGCCTACATTCGGAATCGTGTTCCAATCTGCTGCCTGTATGTTATTCTGATAAAGTGATGTATTGCTTTCCTGCACGCCACCGAAATCCCATACCTGGATTTTTTTTGTCTCCTCTTTCGTTTGTGATGAACTAGCTGCATGCACTCGAACGTCTGAAAATGTAGCAGAAACTACTAAACTCAGTGCAACTGCAAGGCTAATTCCGCGCTTAAACACGTTTTTCATCCAATCATCTCCTCCAATATGATTTATAAACTATTACCATATTATTGTAGTTTTTTTAACTTCTTTCGTCAATCATGTTTATGAAAATACTTTCATTTTAGTACTTATGCATTATTTTTGCACTAAAATACATCGTTTATAGGTCTGATATTGTGCATTTTAACAATTCATTTGGAATAAAATTACCGTTAATCCCTTATTTTTAGAAGTTTTTTTATCTATATAGACTTATATCGACTATTTTTATCAAGCAGCTCATCCAAGGTACAAGGTTCATATTCAGTAATTTCCACACAGGCATTCAATGCCCTAGGCTCTTTTTGTAAGGACTTACATTCTTTTCCAATTGTTTCATTATGAAGATGTCCATAGATGTGAAATGCGCCTTTCTGCTTCCGGTACCAGCATAATACTGGATAATGATACAGCTGCACCCACCTTCCACGATCTTTTATAATTAACGAATCCTGTACGGTCTCAAAATAGTTATGAAATATGGTAAGGTCCTTATATTTATAATCATGATTGCCACAAATTAAGTGAAGATGACCTTGAAGCTTTCCTATGGTAGCCTGAAGTCTTTCTTCTAGTTCTGATTCCTCGCACACGATAATATCACCTAAGATATAGACCTGGTCTTCTGGCCTTACCTTTTGATTATGAAGGCGAATCATGGTCTCATTCATCTCCTCTATCGTAGAAAACCAATCACTCCTGCTACGTTTGAGTGCAATCTGATGATCAAAATGATAATCTGATACGTAAAATATTCGCTCCTCCATTTTTCAAACTCCTTTCTATTCTCCCAAGATAAATTTCTTTCTCCTATTCTCCTTTGCTTCCTGGTTTAGTAGCAAAAGCTGCTGGTCAAGTTGATGGTAAGCAGTTTCATAAGATAGCTTGTTCGCCTCTGTAATTACCTGAGGATCGAAGAAATTCTCACTAAGCCCATATACTATTGCAGGCCATCCATATGGTTCTCCTGACTTTGCAATCTTTCGTTCCTCACCAAATGGCAGGATATAAAGTTTCATTTGTAACTCCACAATGGCGGAATCAAATGCTGGACGTTCTTCCTTTCCCTTGCCAAATCCAAGCATCTCCTTAATCTTGTGAACAGGAAGTTCCTGTTCTTCTTTTAAAAGCGTATAGATTCGTCTGGCTGCTGCCGAAATGGTTCCATTTTGGTATTCCTGCTCTAGCTCCTTTCCTCCTCTACGTACTACGTAAAGATATGGAAACCATTGACTAGTAATAAATCCGCCTTTTCCAAAGAATAGCTTGCCATACGCAATATCCGACTGTTCCTTTAGTACACGCATACGCCATTCCCAAGGATCTGTCTCTTGCTCGTTGGTATGCCATTTGATCTGCTCTCCAAACTGGTCACATAAGGTGAAGATCCCCTCGTCATTATCACCGCTCATGCTTACTCCGGCTTTTCTTAATTCTTTTAAAAACTCCTGATAATTTGTAATTTGCTGCATCCTTTTTCCCTCCTATGCTTTTTTCTTATAGTATACCCAAAGTAGGATTTGCTTGCTATAAAAATGCTTTGGATTACGGGGAACTTTCCTGTAAATCGTTTTTTACATGCTTTTTTGCTCTCATTTGGGCATTATATTCCTCTAATTACGGGTAAAACTTTATGGATTTTGAATTTTTCCTGTGTTTCACTTGTTTTTCTCTTAAAAAATGCTCAAAATTACGGGTAAAATCCAACTATTTCTGATTATTACACGTAACTCTATTGCACTACATCGCTTTTGCCTTGAATTTCCCAGGAATTAATAAATGCATTGAGTAAACACGACTTCTCGTATTTCCCCAATGCATCAGTAATAAAACTCTATTTAGTTTCCAAGAAGTAACGCTAAGTAGCCCCAGTCCCAGAGTATGCTCTGGAAGCTGTTTTCCAGATACTCAAAGATATCGTCTTCTTCATATCCTGTCATTCTTGAGATAATGACGATGGAATCACGTACTTTGGTATATTCGATTTCCTCTTCGTTATGAAGAAGCCACTGTAATAGTACGGTATGACGGATGACTGCATATTCCAAGGCAATCCACTGGAATAGTGCCACCATGCTCTCTAAATCTGACTCTGGATGTAATCCATTATTAAAGAGCTCTGAAACAAGATAATTACGAAACAGCGGTTCATAAGAAGCAAGCTTGTCTTCAAATTCCTCAATTTGATCATACACTTCATCTTCGTCATATCCTTTGGAATATTGTTCAGCAAGCTCTGCGATCGGCTCTAGGAAGCTGCTATATAGCTTCTCCTTGCGATAATTTACGGCAAGATCGAGGAATAACTCATTATTCTCATCAAAGGTATTGATGCTGGAGAACTCCATATTGTCAATTGCATCCGACAACTCTTTTAGAATTTTTCCACTTCGATAGCTCTCGATTTCCCTACTTGTTACTTCTTCTTTTCCATATAGGTCAAGAAGGAGATAGAAACACATCATCATCGCCTTACCGGTAGAATAAGACTGGTCTGCCACAAGCTCCATTAGCAAGGAACGAAGTTCAACTAACACATCCTCCGTTACTGCGTCTGCTTCCTCTGTAAATCTCACTTCTTTCAGTTTCGACAGCATATCTACGACTTCAGGACAGCATGCCACTAGACAGGACTCTGTTCGATCCTCGAACTCCTTTGTCTCCCTTGGAAACGTTGTACAAGTCTTAGATAAGGCCTCTTCCCCAAACTGGCTTACCAGCTTACATAACTTCTTCTCATTTAAGAATGGACATCGTTTCTCTTCATCCAGCTTGATTAAGTTCATGCCGTCCTTTGCTCTCACATAAGAGTCAATTGTCTTCCACTCATTTTCTAACTGAAGTGAGCTCCACTTCTTCTTTGTATGTTGGTCCACCTCTATCTTCCATTCCTGACAGCAAGAGATCGAACATCGGTCTGCAATACAGGAAAATTCATCGTAGTAGGTAGGTTTTATATGTTTAATGGTAATACCCTCCTTGTAACACTTCGTTAACGTGCAATACTGTCCATTTTATAAGACAAAAGGAACAGATGCAAGCTTTTTATCATCCACTATATTACCGGATGCACCCTTTTTACTTTTCCCATATGGGTTGTTACTGATACGATATTCTCGCCTTTTATCCCTAAGAGTCGATCCATTTCCTTCGCAACGCCTTTCCAGCTGATATACTCAAAATGATTTATTACATATTCTACATGCTTAATCTTACCTTTCTCCTCCTTGCAGAATTGTCTTACCGGTGATGCCAGGGAAAATACCCAGACAGGTGTACAGATTACCACCTTCTTATACCTCCCAAGCTCCTTCTTACATTCGTTAATTGGCATTGTCCAGCGATGCATTCCGTATCTGCCACACCACCAAAATCCGGATACCCCCTTTGTTTGTTCCTTAGGCTGAATCTCATAAAGCTCGGCATGTAATTCATCTGCCTTGTCATAGGCTAACTTTTTGGTATAGCCGACACGTGAAAAATAAACAACAAGCGTATCGGAGCGGTTCTTAATGTTAAAATATGTATTTCTGCTTACTTGATAGCCCTCTTGCGTGGTTCTGACTAAGCAGACATATCCCGTAATAAACTGAGCTATCCCAAAGATAAAATATGTTATCGACATAACATTCAATGGAAAGATTACAAACTGGATGATAATCCAAAGCATTAATGTTATACCAAATACCATGCCAAGTACGATACCAATATGTTTCTTCTTTAGAAGTAGTACTGCTGCTAAAAGATTACTGATTCCATTTACAATCAGTAAGGAAATGCCCGGAAAGATTAGATTTTCAAATAATCCACTATAGACATCATAAAACGGCAGATTTTTAAATCCCTCAAAAAATGCATCCATACCAAAGGTCTTGCCTGTTGGGTCAATAAACATACAAAGACTTCCCCCTACAGCTCCTATGCCGATAAAAAAGCACCAAAATAGCAAAATCCTTCGGCTTAATCTGGCAGAATAGCCATTTTGTAACTGTTGTTGCTTCATGTAATTACACTCCCCCTTATTTCTATTTTATATAATTCATTATATTCATAGAAATTTTGATATATTCGGAAGAAATAAGTTGCCAAAACCAGGGTGATTTTGTCTATCTATCCCTACCATTTATTCCCGAAAACACTGGAAGTTTCAGTAATCTTGTACTAAAATAAATCTGATCAATTGTATACTCTTTGGAAAGGAGAACATTATGAAAAATAACTCTATCACACGTATTATTTTATGTATTGTATTACTCATTTCCACCGTTAGCTTTATCGACTGTTCTCAACAGAGTTCATTCTCTGGAGACAGCACTGGAAATGACCATCAATTTCTATTAGATTTTAGTATACTAAATACAACAGAAAGCAATCAGATGTATTTACAAAAGGGGGAACAGATCAATACTTCCATTGAGATAACAAAAGGAACTGTAGATATCATTGTTAAGGATGAGGCCGGGAAGGTAGCCTACGAAGGCAATAATGTAAATACAAGTAATTTTACAATTGGAATTGATGAAACAGGCAAATATACCTTTGATGTAACCGGAAAGAATGCCAAAGGCAGCGTACACTTTGAAAAGGGTGAATCTAATCAAGGATAGCGATGGGTAGAAAGAAATACATTATATTAGTAGCCGTTAGTAATCGTTCTTATACTATTAACAAATACTATTAACAAAAGCCTCATATTCCCTTAAATAATAAGGAGATATGAGGCTTTTACAATTCTTATTCATTTCCGGTCAAATGTACCAACGTAACTTCATGATTTACCGCTGGGATAAATCGTTCCATAATATCCTTTGTTGCTATCTTTAGGCTAGATGTATTAATACAAGGGTGACATCCTAAATACTCTCCTTTTAGCACATCCTCATCAATCAACAACTTCACCTGATTCTCTTTGTCATTCATCAGCCCCATAATACTTGCAGAACCTGGGGTAACATCAAGCAGACGCTCCATATCTTCCGGTGTTCCAAAAGACAGTCTGGAGCTACCAATCTGACTGGATAATTCCTTCGTCTTAAAATTCTTATCACCAGGCATCATTAACAAATAAAAATTAGTCTTTTGACGGTTGCATAAGAATAAATTCTTGCAGATTACCGTTTCAAGAATTGCATCAATTTCTTGACAAGCTTCCATTGTATCTGCGTGTCCATGGTCTGTCCTTATATAGCAAATTCCTAGAGAGTCTAAAAAATCATACACTCGTATTTCCTTTTCTAACCTGCCTGATGGATCGGCCGGTCTTCCTTTATATAGTTGTAACTCCATTCTTTCTTTCCCTTTCGTTCAGTTTTTATAGCATTTTTCCTACTATTATAACACTTAAACAAGTAATTAACACCAATCCAAGATACTTTTATGACATTTTTACTTGCTGTTTTCACAGTAGGTACCTTTAAAGTTACAGGCTTGACAGTTATTGATACTTTCTTGGTTAGCGTCTTATATCCGGAACCTTTCGCAGTAATCGTGACCGTTGCTTTCCCTGTTCCTTTTATTGAAATAATTCCTTTTGTAGATACAGTTACAACTAATTTATTGCTAGTTTTGCAAGTTAACTTGCAATTTTCCCCGTTTGTCTTTACATTTAAAGCAAAGTTCTTATTTCCATATGTCTTTATAAATGATGACTTTGGCTACCGCATCTCGGTCTGCTTCCGCTAATGCATGTTCAAACACATCGTATACTGTGGCAGCATTGTAATGACTGATAGCATAATCATCAGACTTGCTATGATCTATCTCCATACCTGTTATATTTTCATTCTTTTGTACTTTTCTCCTTTTTTATTTTATCTGAATTACGGAGTAAACAATTCTTTGGTTAGGAACAAAGTGTGTGTTCCACACACTCTCGCGTCTTAAGTCCTTTACAAGGAAC
>JAUNRX010000085.1 GCA_030539495.1 bacterium
AAAATAACAATTTGATAATTACGTTATAGAAAATATCTCTTTCTGGAGACTGTCGCGTAAATAAAAAAAGCATGAGACAACTTAATGCCTCATGCTTTTTTTAACGATAAACAAGTAATTTATGCGTCGTATCCGTTTGGATTATTGCTTTGCCATCTCCAAGAATCTTCACACATTTCTTCAATGCCACGTTCTGCAACCCATCCTAATTCTTCTCTTGCTTTTTTAGGGTCTGCATAACAAGTTGGAATATCACCAGCTCTACGTGGTTTGATTTGGTATTTTAAAGTCTTTCCGCATGCTTTTTCGAATGCATGAAGTACTTCTAATACGCTGTATCCGTTTCCAGTACCTAAGTTGTAGATAGACACACCTTGTTGTCCTTCTAATTTCTTAAGTGCTTTTACATGTCCGATTGCAAGGTCAACTACGTGGATGTAATCACGTACGCCTGTACCATCTGGAGTTGGGTAATCATTTCCGAATACGCCAAGTGCTTCTAATTTACCAACTGCAACTTGTGCGATATATGGAACAAGGTTGTTTGGAATTCCTTTTGGATCTTCACCAATTCTACCACTCTTATGTGCACCAATTGGATTAAAGTAACGAAGTAATACAATATTCCATTCATTATCAGCCTTATAGACATCTTGCAGAATTTCTTCTGTCATAAGTTTTGTTCTTCCATAAGGATTTGTTACGGATAATGGGAAATCTTCTGTAATTGGCACTGTATGTGGGTTGCCGTATACAGTAGCGGAAGATGAGAAGATAATGTTCTTACAATTATGTTGACGCATTACATCAAGTAAGACTAAAGTTCCTGTGATATTGTTATAGTAGTATTCTAAAGGCTTTGCAACAGATTCCCCTACTGCTTTAAGCCCTGCGAAATGAATAACGCTGTCAATGCTTTCTTTATCAAAAACTTCTGTTAATGCTTCACGATCAAGTAGGTCAACATGATAGAATTTTACTTTTGTACCTGTTAATTCCTCTACTCTTTGAAGAGAAACTTCACTGGAATTACATAGGTTATCTACAACAACGATTTCATGGCCTTCCTTAATTAATTCAACGCATGTATGACTTCCAATATAACCGGCTCCACCAGTAACTAATATTGCCATTTCGTCAACTCCTTTTCTTTCCTAATTTCCTTTTTGATTGGTTCTATCTCTAAGTATCTTTTCTTGTTTATTAATATATTCATAAACAATTTACACCCACATTCTACCACTAATGACATTTCATTTCAACGTGTTAATTAATGGCACCTATAGTGTTAAAAATTAGCTTTTTACGCGCTTCTATAGGTTGACGTGTAAAATTTGTTGTTTTAAAATCGAATAAAAGGAGAATAACATCATGAATAATTTACTATTTAGTCTAAATGCAACATTTCCAGTCTTTTTAGTTATGTTGCTCGGTTATGTTCTAAAATCAATACATATGTTAGGACCAGGCTTTGTAACGGAAGCCAACACATTAAATTTCAAAGTTGCACTACCTGCTCTTTTGTTCCTAGATATCGCTGGTACAAATATTCGTGAGAAATGGGACACCAGCTTCGTCCTATTTTGCGCGGTTGTAACTACCATAATGTTCTTTACCATCTGGTGGCTAAGCAAGCTCCTAATCAAGGACAAAAGCATTGTAGGTGCATTTGTACAGGCCTCCTTTCGAAGCAGTGCTGCCATCCTAGGAGTTGCCTTTATTCAAAATATGTATGGCAACGCAGGAATGGCACCTCTTATGATTATTGGTACGGTCCCACTATTTAATATCTACTCCGTTATTGTTTTGACTTTTGGGGCAGACACTGATAACGAAACAAGAAATCTACATAAAATAAAAGATTCTGTCGTAAATATTGCCAAGAATCCAATTATCATTGGAATTTTATTGGGACTACTATTTTCCCTCTGCGAATTCCATCTCTATGAATTATTTAATAAGACACTCAAAAGTGTCTCCAGTCTAGCCACTCCCCTTGCCTTAATTGCCTTAGGCGCCGGATTCGAGGGTAAGAAAGCGATTACGAAAGTGAAGCCGACCATTGTTGCCTCCTTAATAAAATTAGTAGCGCTGCCAGCCATCTTCCTTCCCTTTGCCTACTTGCTGCATTTCCAAGGAGAAAAGCTAATTGCGCTACTAATCATGCTTGCTTCACCAACTACGGTAAGCTGCTATATTATGGCGGACAACATGAAGAATGACGCGGTCATTACTTCAAGTATTGTCGTCCTTACCACATTTTTAAGTGCATTCACACTGACTGGGTGGATCTACTTATTACGATGCTTTCACCTAATTTAATACAAGCTTTAGATGGGATCCTTCCATCGTCTTTTCAATTAAGATCTTTTTATCAATTCGTTCTTTTAATTCATTTACATGGGAGATGATTCCTACCAATCGGTCTCCTGTTGTTAGTGCATTAAGAGTTTCAATTGCCTGTTCAAGAGAGTTAGAGTCTAAAGATCCAAATCCTTCATCTACAAACATGGCATCTACTTCAATTCCGCCTGCATGGCTTTGAATTACATCACTTAATCCAAGGGCAAGGGAAAGGGCTGCCTTAAAGGACTCACCACCACTTAAGGACTTAACTGAACGTGGCTTTCCTGTATAGTAATCCATGATCTCAAGCTCCAGACCGGTAGCCTTTCTAAGGTTGGTTGGATCATCTTTTCTCATTAATTCATACTGGCTATTAGACATCTTGAATAAACGTTTATTTGCCTCTCGTAATACCTGCTCAAAATAAAATGCCTGTACATA
The DNA here is from genome assembly GCA_030539495.1 of bacterium. Lineage (GTDB taxonomy): Bacteria > Bacillota > Clostridia > Lachnospirales > Lachnospiraceae > KM106-2. Next base: position 2,788 of record JAUNRX010000085.1, read on the forward strand.
TTGTTCAAAGGCAAGCTTTGCTTTTCCTTGTAAATTACCATTTGCCGTCTTTGCAAGTAAGTCAATGGTTGCATATTCATCCGTCTTGGTCTTATGGTCTGCATATGCTTTTGCCACATGCTTTAATGTATCTGCATTATGGTTAATTCTACTGTAGACTACTCGGATAACATCCTCTAATTCCTTACTCTTCATTAGTAACTGGTCTTTTTCACCCTGAAGTGTGGCAACTTCTTTTCGCTCTTTGCCTTTTAGACGAGTGGTAAGATCTGCGATTGTCTGCTCATTTTTTGCAACCAGTTCTTTGAACTCTTCCATCTGCTGTTCAATTGCTGTAAGTTCTGCTTCACTTAGAAGGGCCTGTTTATATATCGCTTCCTCCATAAACCCGCTATCCATAAGACAAGCATTATAGATTGATTTTGCTGCGGTTGTCTTTTTCATAAGCTCTTCGTTACGCTGTTCATTTTCCTGGCATCTTGTTACCAACTTGCCAAGCTCTTCTTTTTTCTGATTGAAAACAGTCGTTGCTTCTTCTAATTCTTTTACCAATCTTTGATACTCTGCCTGTTCTTGTTTATAGCATTGTTCAAATTCTTCTTTGGAAGAAAACTCAACTTCTTTTCTCATTGCCATAATAAGCGTATTTACATTGGCAAGCTCTAAGTCTATGGATGTCACCTGCGCTTTGATTTTCTCTAGACGTTCCTTTTCTTCGATTTGTTTTGCTGAAAGCAGCTCTTGTCTTTCTTCAATCTGTTTCTTCTTTTGAAGCATATGTTTCATTTCTTCAAGCCTAGCCATTAACTTTGTGTAAGCTTCTTTGTTCTCTGCAATCATGGCAAGCAACTGTTGTTTTGATGCTTCTGTAATGCTTGTAGTATCCTCTTTTAGTAACTCTTTTAGTTCTGTTGCTACTGCCTCATTTTTCACTTCCCATTGCGTCTGAATCTTATTACAGCTGTTGCTTGCTTTTGTATATTCAACCTGGGAAAGTTCCTTTTTCTCTTTTAAACGGTCAAGCTCTTCCTTTGAAACTGCTCTTTCCGTTAATTTTGCAACGTCTGGATGGCTTGTGGAACCACATACTGGACAAGGCATACCCTCTTTTAGAGTTTCTCCTAATATTCCTGCCTGCTCTCTAAAATAACTAGTTTCCGCTTCTTGATAATTAGAGCTTGCTGCTTGATAGCTTGCCTCTTGTTGTCTAAATATAGTAACTTCTCTCGCATATTCCTGCTTTATTGCTTCTACTTCTGTCATTGCACTAAGACAAGACTGCATACGCTTTAGTTCTGCTTCTATAGTGTTTCTGTCATTCTCCGTCTTTGTATATGCTACATCCAACTCTTTTACCTTGCTTAGATAGTCATCGCATTGTTTAATTGCCTGCTCATTGGCTTCACATGCCTTTACCATCTGTTCAAGTGCCAAGGATGCCTGTGACTTATCATGATTTAACTTTTGTAACTGCTGTTCCTGTCCTGCAATTTCATTATATTTTAAAGCCTCGGACTGACGCTTGCTTAAAATCGCTACTAATTCATCCATTCTTGGCTTTGTAAGACTTGCTTCTTCTGCTCTTTGTTTTAGCTGTTCAAATGTGCCATTTACTTCTTCTTTTAGAGCAAGCAGTCTGGCTAAGGTATCAGCCACCTCTTTTTGTTCCTTAGAAATCTTCAGGTAATCATTCTCTAAAGGCTTTACTGTATAAAGTGCTTTCTTTCCTGCCTCTACTACCTTTTTCTTGGTTTCAAAGACTTGTCCACGCTCTGCTAACTGCTTTTGCATCTCTTGTGCCTTAGTAAGTTCCTCAAATAACTGATTAATCTGATTTAACTCGGTAATAAGGGCTGTCTTTTCATCGATTGCTTTTTTCAGTTCATCGTACGACTTTTTATCCTCTTTAAACGTCTCTTTATCCTTCTTAATCAGCTCACTCAAATAAGCAATTAGGACTTCTGTCTCATAAATATTACGCTTATCCAGCAACTCTTTGATTGCGTCTAAATTTTCATAATCGCTTGGAATGTCCATTCGCTTTAATGACTCAAAAATAGTATTTATGATCATTTCACATTCGCGGCCTAAGGATCTGGCCATCTCTCCAAGTCGCATCTGAATATTTACATAAATGCCGGTACCAAATACTTTACGAAGGATTGCGCCACGTTCCTGAGAATCAGCTGTAAGTAATTTTAAGAACTCTCCTTGGGCAATCATCGCTACTTGCTTATATTGCGCCCAGTCAATTCCTAAAATCTCCTCGACTGCCTTCGTAACCTTTTTAAAATCCACGACTTTCTTTCCATCTGGATAGATTAATTCTGCTCCCTGCTGCTCTAACGTATCTGCTCCCGTTCCTCTTAATCTTGGTCGCATATATTGTGGATTACGTCGAATAAAATACTCTTTTCCTCGATGTAGGAAGGTAAACTCTACAAATGTCTTTGTCTCCTTCTTCGCATAATGGCTTCGAAGCATAGCATTATTCTCTTCTTTTCGAACTTCGCCGGATGGTGAACCAAATAATGCGAAACTGATGGCATCAAAGATTGTCGTCTTACCAGCCCCTGTATCTCCACTTACTAGGAACAGTCCTTGTCCTCCAAGCTTTGTAAAATCAACCTCCTGAACCCCTGCAAATGGTCCAAAGGCGCTCATTATTAATTTGACTGGCTTCATTATTCACCCTCCAATCGATTTAAAAGTCTTGTCATAATTTCTTCCTGCTTTTCATCCATGTCCACATTATTCTGGGCAACGAAGAACTCCTTAAATAACTCCATAGGATTTTTCTTCTGCACATCAGTTGCCATGGTTCTAGCATTCTCATTTTTCTTCGTCATGCTATTTTCAAAATCAAGACGCATAATGTTTGGATATACGGTACGTAATCGACCGATGGCATCTACAATGTTTTCTTCATCCGTTAAGGTTGCCTGAATATAATCGTTGGTATTCGCCTGCGTATAATACGTTGGATTTAATAATTCCTCAATTGGTCCTTTGATTACCCTCATATCTTTTAATGGAGTAAGTGGCTTTAGCTCATAGCTGACCTCGCCCTTTTCTAAAAGTGTCACCATAGTCACACTCTTTTTCTGTCTTACTTCGGAGAAGGAGTATTTAATTGGGCTGCCTGCATAACGAATGGTCTCACGTCCTATTCTTTGGGCACCATGTAAATGTCCCAATGCCACATAGTCAAATGGTTCAAATACGCTTGCATCAATCTGATCAAGTCCGCCAATGCTTTCAAGTTCCGAATCACTTCGAATTGGTGTCTGGTTTCCACAAATAATAAATTGATGGGCTACCAGCAAGTTTCTCTCAGTAGTATCAATTTCTGCATGATCAATAATCGCCTTTACCGCTTCCTCATACGTTTCTATTTCCGGATGATATGGTGTTACCATGGCTGGCTTTACAAATGGAAGCAGATAAATATTTAATGGACCATGTTCATCATTTACTGTTACCTTCTTTAATTCTCCCTGAAATACTCCTGCAATATAGACTTGTTGAGCCTCCATTATTCGACCACCAAAGTTAAGTCGTTCTGCCGAGTCATGATTTCCACTTACTATATATACAGGTGTCTTAAGAGCACTTACATTTGTCAGGAAATCATCGAATAAGGTAACGCCTTCAATGGTTGGAATACTTTTATCATACACATCCCCTGCAATTAACAGTCCATCTGGCTTCTCTTCTTTGATCATTTCTAAAATTTGATTTAATATATGTTTTTGATCTTCAATCATAGAAAACTCATTGACACGCTTTCCAATATGAAGATCCGATAAATGCATAAATTTCACGGTAAGACCTCCTGTTATCTTTCTTTTCTTACTTTATTATTGTACTATGATTTCTACTACATTTACAACATACCATAAAATACCAGATATTTTTCCATATTGCCTATTGATATTTTTTTAACAAATTGATATAGTAAAGATACCATTACTTAATACTTCATGTTTTTTCGAATGAGAATCTAATCATATAGATTACAAAAGTGGATTGTAGCTAGCCTTACTACGTATGCTTTTCCGAAAAAATAGAGTCCAAAGGGCGGTCACTATGCCAAGTGACCGCCCTTTCTTTATTCATGGAATAATTCGTTTGGTGTAATTTTTCGTATTCTAAACGATGCAATTAGAATCGTTATTGTTGCCGTAACTCCAATAAGTACCGGCAATATAAGCGCATAGAATGCCGAAATGGTAAAATTCATCTTTGCAATCCCTACATTTTTTAGCATTAAACCAATCAGTGGATTGGATAAAAACAAGCCTGCAAACAGCCCTAATACAGTACCTAACAGAATAATTGGTAAAAAACCAAATAAGATCTGAGCCATCAGCTGTCTTGTTGTATAACCAATTGCTTTGAAAATACCATAGCTCTGTCTTTCCTTCACTAATTTTAAGCTGATCAGCAATAATAATGTTAAAACAATAACAAATATTGTAATTCCCACAAAGATAATACATAACATACGGATGGCAGACTTAAAGCTGCTTAAGCTTGATAATAGCATCTGCTCATTATTATAAAATACAAGGGAAGTATTTACATACTTTGCATTTAACTGCTTCATAAACTCACTGGTATCCGCTCCCTGCTCTAAATAAGCATAGAAATTAGTTAACTCATAAGATGGAGCAAGCCGCTTTACTGCCTGATCGGTCATTTGAATGCCCATTCCCAAATTGCTAATCTGTTGAGAGAGACTGACAATAATAAATTCCTTACTCTCTCCACCAAAACTTACCGTTACGGTATCTCCAATCGCTACTCCCAGATTTTCTGCCAAAAGGTTGGTTATACCTACCTCATTCTCATACTCTGGATTCTTCCCCTTAATGACCGAACTTAGATTAAGAGCGCTAAAATCATCGCATACATGGGTTAACACGTTTTCTTCTTTCTCTTTGCTCTTTACACTCATATATTCCGTCGCAAAATTATTTGTCTTTATGACCTGTGGATCTTGTTGTATCTCCTTTTTTACCTGCTGATAGATCTCTTTCTTTGCTATTACCTGAATATTTGCATTTTCTATACCTAGAAGATTTAAAATCCCTTGTTCACGAATATCGAAATTGTATAACATAATCATGGCAAATACACCTGCAAAACTTAATAAGCAGATAATACTCATCATTACAACGTTCTGTCTCACATTTTGAAATAGACTTTTGACTCCAACCTGAATATTCACATTGCCTTTTCCACGCTCTAAAGAAAGGTGGTTTTTCTTAAAGTTATGGGTCTCAATTCCGGAACGCAACGCGGTAAGTGGAGTAATCTTACTAATCCTTTTTGCTACCAGGCATGTTACCAGGATAATCAATAGTAAAATGCTAACTACACTGACTACTATTGCAATAATGCTAATCGTATTCTTCCATTTCAATCCTACCGAAATCGATACAATACTCCCGATTCCTCCAGCTGCTGCCAATGCAGCCACAAGTCCTACTAGAATAGCCGCAACTGCAATCATTAAAAATTGTAAGATAGTTGCTTTTCGTATCTGCTTTGTTGTATAGCCGATCGCCTGCAATGATCCTATACTTTCAATATTTCTCTCAATCTGAACGTGAATAGAGAAACGAATAATAACTAATGAGATTACGATCAATACAGCTGCAAATGCCATTACGATGGCCATTAGGATATTAATAAAGATTCCATTTCCCTGCTTATAGGTCTCTACCCTCATTTCCTCAAGGGAAGCATCTATTCCGGCCTTCTCTGCAAACCTCCTAATAACCTCCTTTTCATACCCTTTAATATCCGTTCCTTCTTTTACACGGATTTGTGTAAAAAAGCGTTGTTTGCTTTGATCAAGTTTTTGTCTCATTTCGTCCAAACATTGATTCGATACATAGAACTCATAACTTCCAGACGCTGCTACATTGGCAAATACAATATCTTCAAAAAAACCTGCAATCTTAAAGTCAAATTCCATTCCAGTTATCTTTATCGTCATGGTATCGCCAATTTTAGCGCCATCCGCTGCATGCATTGCATAAGGAACATAGATGCCATCTGATGTAATCATCTCATGTTTTCCGACAAATCTTGGCTTGCTTAATACCTGGTATTCATTATAAGGACATAGATATACAGATGCCGTCTTTACCTGCCCCTGCCTCGTCTTATTTTGTATTTCTACAGTCATGCTTTCTATGACATTACTACTTTCCACAAAAGAAGTATTTTCTTCTGACGCAAGCACCTGTTCTAAAAATTCTTGATTTTCCTTATCAACAGAACATATGTAATCCGAAGTATTCAGCTCAACCGCCTTTTCATCAAGAAATCCATTTAACTGTGTAAGAACGCTTAATCCAGAGTAAATTAGAATGGTAGAGACTAAGATTAGAGCAAATAAGACCACTGTGGAACCTTTGGATCTTCTCATATTGTCTTTGGCAATTAAAAATAAGTTTGAATTTCTTACTTTCACAACTACCACCCCATTCTTTCTAGGAATTCCCTTAGCTGCTTATGGCGTTGCTTGTCATCCTTCACATACTGTCCCAGATTACACTCATCTATAATTACTCCATCTTTTAAATATAGGATACGATTTGCTCTTCTTGCGGTCTTTATATCATGGGTAACCATTACGATGGACTGTCCTTGTTTATTCATAGATGTCATTACATCCAACACATTAATTGCATTTTCTGAATTTAAGGCACCTGTTGGCTCATCTGCAAATACAATCTCAGGTGCATTGATCAGCGCTCTTACAATTGCAATTCGCTGTGCTTCCCCACCGGATAATTGTACCGGGAATTTATGATATACCTCCTCTGTCAGCCCAACTTTACGAATCAGTTCCTTTGCTTTATCGGTAATCTGCTTACGGTTCTTATTCACTAATAATCCCGCTACCAAAATATTATCTAATATGCTCATCGTATTATTTAAGTAAATCTGCTGAAATACAAATCCAGCATGCTTTCTTCGAAATACTGCTAATTCATCATTACTGTACTCTGAGATCTTGGTTCCTTTAAAATAAATTTCTCCTAAGGTAGGGTGGTCCATGCCGGAAAGTGCATATAGCAAGGTTGACTTTCCTGATCCGGAACTTCCCATGATTACTGTAAAGTCTCCTTCTTTAATCTCTAAATTCAGATTTTTTAGTACATGCTGCTGCACTGCGTTTGTAGAATATGTTTTACTTAGCATTTTCGCTTCCAATATGGTACTCATGTATTTCCCTCCATTTAAATAAGACTTATTTTTTATAGCCTTATTCTACCGAAACAAAGCTTACCAAGTCTTTTTGTGACTCTTATAAAATCCTTATCCAATTCTTAAATCTTCTTTCAATCCTTTTTACACAATAGGAAGCGATAGCATGACTACGAAGCCATGATCATTATAGCATTCTAGATCCCCATTCATCTGTGTCATAAACTGGTTGGCAATATAAAGTCCCAGCCCTGATCCATTGGATGTCTCTGCATTGGTTCCTCGATAAAACTTCTCAAATAACATAGGAAGCTCTTCCTCGTTTACGCCTTTTCCATAATCCCGGATTGTAATACATAAATACTGATCCCGAATCTCTGCATCCACAGAAATATCCGTACCTGCATACTTATAGGAATTGCTTATAATATTATCAATGACCTGGCTTAGCCTAAGGCTGTCTACTAGCAATAGACAATTAGGAATGTCACATTCAAAATGAATATATCCATAATGATTGATCTGTTCAAACATTGGTTTTATCTTACTGCTTTCATACTCTACCGGATTTACCTTTAACATCTGCATTTCCTCTAAGGTAGCATGAAACATATTGTCGATCAGCTCATTAATTACAGTTGCTTTTGTATTAATAATAGACAATTTGTTTCGAACGGTTTCATTCGTCACCATAGCCTCCAGCAGCTCGCAATTGGCCTTAATCGTTGCTACTGGTGTCTTAATATCATGACTTAAGCTGGCAACCAGCTCCTTCTTGCTTTGATTTGCCTTATACTCCCCTTCTTTTGCTATAAGAAGCTGGTCTCTCATTAAATCAAAGCTTTCTGTAAATGCACCAAAATAGTTTGCCTTCTGCATATGTAAGGAAAACTCAAAGTTACCATATGAAATCTCTGATGCAAATTTCTCTAATTTATGAAATGGCCGAATAAACTCATGGTTGATATACGCCACGATCAGATAGAAGATTAATAGGCTCGCAATTAAGAATACAGTAATTACTTGGATCAACCTGCTATGCAGCTGCTGTTCTTTCAAATTGGATACAGGAAATATGACTTTTCCTATGATCACATCCTGACTGGTAAGGTCCATCACGGTATCCCCTTGGGAATACGCTTTATACAACTCTTTTTCATACTCTTTATCGGTCATTAAGAGTACCTGGCACCCATTCGCTTGAACTATCTTTCCACTCGTCCTCAGTTCCTCCTCCATCTGTTTTACCTTTGCATTATTTTCTATAAAATCTGTCTTTTCTTCTGTCGTTGCATTGATTTGAACAACTAACCCGCCATACACTGCCAATAGAAGCAGTGTGACCGCTAGCACAATTGTCTTTATTCTCATAACTCCAATATATACCCCGTTCCCCAGACCGTCTTGATTAGCACTGGATTATTTGGATCTTGTTCAATCTTTTCTCTTAACTTTCTAATATGTACATTCAAGGTTCCATCACTGAAGAATTCATCTCCCCAGACATTTGCAAATAACTCATTTTTAGTAACCACTGCATTTTTATGGGCATATAAATAGGCAAATAACTTAAACTCTTTCCCCTTTAAACAAACATCCTTCTCATTCACAAATACCTTTCTAGCATTATGATCAATCCGGATTCCTCCGGTCTCCTCCATCTTTTTCCCATTCATTGACTCCATTCGCTTTAGAACCACCTTAACTTTTGCCAAAAGTACTGATAAGGAATATGGCTTCTTAATATAGTCATCTCCGCCAATATTGAGTGCCATTAGGATATCGTCATCACTTTGTCTTGCACTGATAAAAAAGATAGGAATATCCTGATCCTTTCGTAACTCCTTGCACAATAAAAAACCGCTCTCATTTTGTAAATTTATATCTAATAATAGTAGCTTTACCTTATTCTGTTTTAAAAACCCTTTACATTCTTCTCCACTTGTAACAAATGCTGTATGTAAACCAAACATCTCAAAATATTCACAGGTTGCCTGGGCTAACTCCTTTTCATCGTCTACAATCAAACAACTATAGTCCATCCTTCTTCCTCCTTTATATGAAAGTATCCTATTTTCCTCTATTAATCAAAAAAACAGGCATGCTATCCTTTATTTAAGATAGCATGCCTGTCAGTCTCCGTCAATTTATTTAACTGATTACGGATTTATAGTCATGTTCGATAAATCTGTGGTAATATGCCCCCATTTCTCCAATGGAGAAACAGTAATAAAACTCATCAATGGATGGGTCTTTATAATAAATGACATAATCAAATTCCTGTCCAACAGTCTTTTCTACAACAACCTCAGAGGACTTTAATAAGAATACCTCTTTAATTGTATCGATGGTACAGTTTGGTGTCTGTAATACGGAAATCAGCTCTTTTAAGAACTTATTTTCTTTGTAGTGTTCATAAATATATGCCACACCTTCTCGACTAACCATAAAGCAGTAACGTTCCCCTTGATGAGAAACTTCTACCTTGCCAAGTCTTTCAGAAACTAGGTCCGGAAATGTGCTAAGGATTTTATCCATTTCCTCTACCGAAGCCGCATTGGTATCCAATAAGCCATTTAAAGAAGGTATAAAGTAGTAAATACGAACGATTTCGTCCGCATATCCAAGCTTCACTTGCCCTTCATGAATATTATCACAAATATTTTTTTCTAAATGTTTATAATTCATGCCGTCTGTCACCTACTTTTTGCTGTCTAAGTAAGATACTGCGGATAATGCTGCGATATTACCTTCACCAGCTGCTTTGATATATTGGTAAGGTACGCCTACAATATCACCACATGCAAAACATCCAGGTAAGTTTGTCTTCATTAAACGATCTACTTCTACATGGTTACCATCTAATTTAAGGCCTGGAACAAGTTGTGCTGGTGGAGTTGAATCACGTAAGATAAATACGCCGTCTGTTTCGATTTCAGTATTTTTGCATACAAGCTTCTTAACGATTGTATCGCCTACGATTTCTACTGGAGTATCGCGAACGATTTCGATGGACTCATCCACTTCCACTTCTTCTTTATACATTGGTACATAGTATAATTTCTTTGCAACGGTTGCCATAAAGTTTGCTTCTGCTTCTTCATGCTTATTGTAAGCAATGATTGTAACGATCTTGTCACGGTATAAAGGAGCATCGCAAGTTGCACAATAACCAACACCGCTTCCTAAGAATTCCTCTTCGCCTTTAAATGGTTTTCCGAAGTTTACACCAGTTGCTAAGATAATTGTTTTTGCTTCATAGAAATTATCTTTACTCATAAGAGAATAGTATTCTCCCATATTATAAATCGTTGTAATCTTATCTTCTGTAATAGAAACATCCATATCTTTCAAATGTTCTTTAAAGTGTTCCTGCATATCTTTTCCGCTGATGCCTGGAAATCCTAAATAATTATTTATTTGACTCGCTTTTACAAGCTTTGTACTTAATTCCTCATTGCCAAACAGAATAAAGCTCTTCTTTCTAATTTTGGCATTTAATGCAGCAGAAAGACCAGCCACACCTGAACCGATTATTGCTATATCATAACGTTCACTCATTGTCAAATCTCCTGTCTTTTTTGAATATATATTGCTATATCTCCTATTGTAACCGTTACAGGCACATTTTGTATAGTTATATTTTCCCATAGTGTGTTTCTTCCTATTATAAAAGCCGGCAAGTAAAAAGATTACTTGCCGGCTTACACCATTACTATCTATATTTCAATTAAGCTGTTACAGCTTCGCTTTTTTCTTTAAATACGATATTTAATAATAGTGGCGCAATTACTGTAGTAACTACTACCATTAAGATGATTGGTCCCATTAATGCTGCAGATACTAAATTAACTGCTGCACCTTTTTGAGCTACGATTAACGCAACCTCACCTCTAGATACCATACCAATACCGATTTGCTTACATTCTAAATGAGAATATTTGAAGATCTTTGCACCAAGCATACAACCAAAGTATTTAGTAAGAACAGCAACAACGATGATTGCAACAGTAAATAAGATTAATGTTGAAGTCATTTTTGGAAGTGTCATAGCTAAACCAATACTTGTAAAGAAGATTGGTGATAAGAAACCATAAGAAATTGTATCACAACGTTTTTCAACATAATGGCTCTTTTCAAGGCTAGAGATAATTAAACCTGCAAAGAATGCACCTGTAATATCTGCTACACCAAAGAAATGTTCTGCCGCAAATGACATAAATAATGCAAATGAGATCGAGATAACAACAAATCTTCTTTTGTTTTCGCTATCTTCTGTCCATTTTTTGAATACGAAGTAATAAGCACCGCCTACTACTGCAACAAATACGAAGAATAATACAATTTTAAGTAATACAGTTACAATATTTACTTCTGGATCAGCCATAGAAGTTACGATTGTAAGAATAATGATACCCAAGATATCATCGATAATTGCGGCACCCATAATTGCAGTACCAGCTGCAGAATTAAGTTTTCCTAATTCTTTTAATGTTTGAACTGTAATACTAACTGAAGTTGCAGTTAAGATTACACCCATAAATACGTTTTCTAACATAACTCTAGTATCATTAGCTTGTCCTAATAAACCTGGTTTATTAAAGAAATAAAGACATGCGAAACCGCCTGCTAATGGTACGAATACACCACATAACGCGATAACTAAAGAAGCTTTCCCCGCTTTTTTAAACTCTTTAATGTCAGTTTCAACACCAGCCAAGAACATAAGCATAATAACGCCGATCTCAGATAATGCTGTGATTAATTCTGTTTTTTCTACGATTCCAAAACAAGCTGGTCCAATTATGATACCTGCTAATAATGCTCCAATTACTTGTGGTAAATGGAACTTTTGAAATACTAGCCCTAATAATTTTGTACTTAGTAAGATAATTGCTAAGTCCAATAAGAAATGATATGATTCCATACTTCTGCCTCCATATGAGTCCTTGATAATTTTTTCACCTTGCCTATTATACTCTTGTCAATTTTTATGTAAATATCGAAATTCACCAAATTATGTATCCAATTTATTCATTTTTTCTATTTTTTCGACATGTTTAGCTTTTGCTTACAGTTTTTTTGACACTTCTCACATTTAAATGTCATCTATTATCTTTTTTATAGGTATTATTTTACATAAAATTAGGTAAAAATAATAATATTTATTTTTTTCACGTCCTAAAATTGAATGATTACCTTTGTATTTCTTTATAATTTCCATATAATTTCATTGTTTTTTTACTATTTTCACACTTTTTTTATATATTTCTACTAATTTCATAAGTTTTTCTTATGTAACTACATTTGTTTTTCTTATCCTTTATAATACCTATTTTCTTCTTATTATGTATATCATTTTAGTAGGAATTAACATTTTCTCTTTTTATTTTATTCCTACTAAAAGAACAAAGTGTCTTCGACACTCTTGAGTGCGCATCCTCAGCGGAGCGTTTTTTAATACATAGGAAGCTTCTTGAAGAG
>JAUNRX010000086.1 GCA_030539495.1 bacterium
TTTATACATTTAATGGATAATATGGTAATAATAAAGTGCCTATACAGAACAAAGTGTCTTCGTACATCCGCTTTTCAGGGTGCTTTTCTAATGTACAGGGAAGAAGATCTTGAAGAGAACTTTCCTGTCCATGAACAAAGTGTGTGTTCCACACACTCTCGCGTCTTAAGCCCTTTACAATGAACACACACTTTGCCCGCGCCAAAGGGGAATGTCGCTGTTTTTTGCGACATCTTCCTTTCCCCTGAGTGCGCATCCTTAGCGGAGCGTTTTTTAATACATAGGAGGCTTCTTGAAGAGAAGTTTCCTATGTATTAAAAAAATCGGATATCAGACTGAAAACTGATATCCGATTCCCCATACGGTCTTTAAATACTTTGGTTTTTTCTTATCTTCTTCAATTTTTTCACGTAAACGTTTTACATATACCATGATTGTATTGTCATCTACTACCGCATCATTCCATACCAGTTCATAGAGCTGTTCTTTTGTGTATACACGATTTGGATGTTCTAAAAAGATCTTAAGAAGCAGTTTCTCTTTTGCCGTAAGCTCTATGAGTTCACTACCCTTATAAATCTTTAATGTATCCTTATCCATACGAAATGGACCTACAATCAGCTCAGAGCTTGTCTCTTCCTGATACATATTATTTCTACGGATCAGCGCCTTAAGCTTGGAGTTTAGGAAATGGATGCTAAATGGCTTTGTAATATAGTCATCTGCCCCAAGTCCAAGTGCTAAGATCTTATCATGTTCTGCATCTTTTCCACTAATTACTATAACAGGAGTATAATCTTTATTCCCACGTATCCGACTAAGAAGTTCAAATCCATCAATCATCGGCATTAATAAATCCAGAATTATGACATCATACTTATTCTCCGTTAATAAGATCAGTGCCTCATCTCCTGATTTCACGGTAGAGACAATAAACTGCTCCCTCTTAAGTCCAGCATTTATCGCTTTTAGAATAACTGGATCATCATCAATCAATAATATTCTCTCATTTGCCATATTTTTCACTTCTTTCTAACTATTATAATAACACATAGAGTGTCAATTGTCACTTTTATCTGATATAATATGCTCACTATGAAAAAGAAAATTAATAAAAACACACGGTATATCTGCTTATTTCTTACACTGTTTACTTTCATTATCGTATTCTTTTATATGATTTATGTAAAACATCGTAATACGGTGGAAGAACAACAGAAAAATCAATTAGGTGTCCTTGCAACAACAGGGGCAAACTATGTCCAATCCTATCTAGAGGAACAACAATATGAATTTCAAAACGTTCTATCCATTACAAAATTAGGAGACACTCCAAAACAGATCGAACAACAGGTGACGCAAAAAATTAAGCTTTACTGGAGTATTGCGCTCACCTATTTGGATTATCTTGAATATTTTTCTCTTGATAGACTCCCAATAATTGAGATTGCTGGATTGAAGAAAGAAGATATCAACCATTATACAAAGCTTTCTATGATGTCAAATGAAGTAGTTATTGGTCCTTGGGTTACCATCAATTCGGATAACAATGGAATTTATATCTTTAAAGGGATTTTTAATGAAAATGGTAAGCACGGCGTAGTTGTTGGACGTATTGATCTAAAGATGGCATTTAAGAAAACAATTGGGCAGATGTCGGTAGGCTCAAATGGATATTTCACTTTAGGGGATATCAATAACAACAAACTATTACAAGGAGGTTCTCATTTTTATCAATCGTCCTCTTCCCACACTCCACATTTCGAGCAGGATGATCCTATGATTAATGGTTATTCCTTTATTAACTTTGGAGAACATAATCTGTTAGTCAGCACTAAGCTTCCTTATTATGAGATTGAACAGCCCATTAAGCTGACCTTTTACTTCTTGATCGGTTTAAGTATTGGCTTATTCCTGCTATTTGTCTTTATTACTTTCACTCTTGTTAAGATGAATCGGGTAAAAATCGAGCATTCCTTAGCAATTCAGTATCAAGAAGAACTATATGCATTAAACCAGAATGCCACACTTGGGTTCTTTTCCCGTGAAATCGCCCATGATTACAATAACTTACTGACACCAATCCAAATTTACTGCGAATTATTAGAAGATGAACTAAAGGACAATGAAGAATTATCAGATTATATTAATGAAGTAAATCTTGCCGTTAATCAGTGCAAACGACTGGCAAGCAGACTGCTTAGCTTTGGAAGTAACAAGACCTCATCCCCTTCCTATACAGAATTCGATAGCATTGAAGTAATTCAAAGCAGTATAAAACGATTACGTACGCTTATTCCTGCTTCCATCCAACTCGACGTCTCACTTCCAACAACCAAAGTACTTCTCTATGGAGAACAACTGGAATTGGTACAAATCTTATTTAACCTTTGTCTAAATGGTGTACATGCCATGGAGGAAACTGGGGGCACGCTCTCCATTCATTATTCAGTTGAATCCCCTATGGCAACATTGATCATTTCCGATACCGGTTCGGGAATGTCAGAAGAGACCAAACGACAAATCTTTACTTCTGGATTTACTACAAAGAAAGAAGGCCAAGGAAACGGACTGGGCTTAGCCATTGTTGCTAAAACTGTCGAAAAATTTGGTGGTACCATCACCCTTACAAGCACGCTTAATGTGGGCACGACCTTTACGATCCAACTTCCTTACAAAGAAAATTGTTAATTTCTGAACAAATATTCAGATTTGAGTCAGAATATATTCAGAACTGACCTGTATACTCAAATACAAATGATTATATTTCATTTTGATTTAATAAGGAGAGGATTTAATTATGAAAAAGAGAATAGCAATTACTCTTACTGCTATGATGATGATGTCCCTTGCTGCATGTGGCACAAAAGACGCATCTTCTGACAGTAAATTCAAAGCTGGTACTTATGAAGGTACTGCAAATGGATTTGGTGGCGAAATTAAAGCTACTGTAACTTTATCAGGCGATAAAATTGATAAAATCGAAGTAACTGGCGACAAAGAAACTCAAGGAATTGGTTCTGTTGCTGTAGAAAAACTTCCAGCTAAAATGGTAGAAACTCAAACAGTAAAAGTGGATGGCGTTTCTGGTGCATCCGTTTCTAGTGCTGCAGTTATCACTGCTGTAACAAGCGCTTTAGAAACAGCTGGTGTAGATGTTTCCAAATTAGAAGCGATTGAAGCTGAAAAGAAAGAAGCACAAAAAGAAACTTTAGATGTTGACACAGTAATCGTTGGTGCCGGTGGTGCTGGTATGACTGCTGCACTTGAAGCAAAAGCTGCAGGTCAAAACGTAATCATCATTGAAAAAGCTGCTTATGCAGGTGGTAACACTTCCAGAGCAACTGGTGGTATGAATGCTGCTGAAACTAAAACTCAAAAAGAACTTGGTGTAAACGATACTATTGAACAATTCGTTGAAGATACTATGGCTGGTGGTTACAATAAGAACAATATCAAACTTGTAACTAAAATGTGTGAAGAATCTTCTGCTGCAATTGATTGGTTAGAAGAAATCGGTGCTCCATTATCTGACTTATCCTTCTCAGGTGGTGCTACAAACAAACGTATCCACAGACCAGAAGATGGTTCAGGCGTTGGTGCTTTCTTAGTAAAAGCATACACTAAAAACATCGAAGAACAAAAAATCCCTGTTTACTATGACACAGAAGCAACTAAGATCCTTACAAATGATAAGGGTGCTGCAGTTGGTATCGAAGCACACAGCGAAGACACTAACTACACAATCAATGCAAAATCTGTAATCTTAGCAACTGGTGGTTTCGGTGCTAACGAAGAACTTTATACAAAATACAGACCTGAATTAAAAGGTTATGTAACTACAAACGTTTCTACAATCACAGGTGACGGTATCACTATGGCTACTGACATCGGTGCTAACACAGTAGATATGGAACAAATCCAAATCCACCCAACTGTAGAACAAAAAACTAGCCTTTTAATCACTGAATCCGTACGTGGTGACGGTGCAATCTTAGTAAACAAATCCGGCGTTCGTTTCGGTGACGAATTAAGAACACGTGACGTTGTTTCTGCTGCTATCATTGAACAAGAAGAATCTTATGCTTACTTAGTATTCGATCAACAATTAAGAGACGAATTAAGCGCTGTTGAAAAATATATCGACAACCACATCGTTGAACAAGCTGATTCTATCGAAGAATTAGCTACTAAACTTGGTTTAGATTCTAAAACTTTAGCAAACACTGTTTCTACTTGGAATAAAGCTGTTAAATCTAAAAATGATGCTGAATTCGGTAGAGATACAGGAATGGAACATGACATCTCTGTAGGACCATTCTACGCAATCAAAATCGCTCCAGGCGTTCACCATACAATGGGTGGTGTTGAAATCAACGTAAATGCAGAAGTAATCTCTACTGACGGAAAAGCAATTCCTGGCTTATTTGCAGCTGGTGAAGTTTGTGGTGGTATCCACGGCGGAAACCGTATCGGTGGTACTGCTGTAACTGATATCGTTGTATTCGGTCGTATCGCAGGTACATCTGCTGCACAATACAATGCTACAGTAAAATAATAACGAGCAAAACAATTATTAATTTTTTTTATACTAATACTAAATACCCTTAACAATAGAAAAAAGAGGGATGCATAACTGCCTTATGCATCCCTCTTTTTATCATTATTTTATTTGGTTGGTCTTGTTATTAGTACATATGGATTGCTCTTGCTATATAGATATCTTGTATAACTATCAATTCTCACCTTAGGTGGTGTTGAATGAATAATACGTCCATTACCAATATACATAACAACATGTCCGATATTTTTATATCTTCCGTTCTTTGTCTTGTTCTTTACGAATAGAACATCTCCTGGGAGCAGCTTATCTGACGTTACCCCTTTATAGTAGAGTGCCTTCTTTGTCTTAACCATGTTATATGCTTCACCTGCAGCAGTTGGCGCATAGGATTTTGCACCAAACTTGACACCATTCTTACTGTAACATCTCCATACAAAAGAACTGCAGTCATAATAGTTTTTCTGCATTCTTCTTGCCTGGCTATACTTATAACCAATTCTTTTATAGGCTTCCTTGATCGTATTAATTACTTTTTTATTAGAAGATGCCACATAACATTGTAACTGTTTTCCATCCACAGTTACTGTAATAATACAGCTTCCATATTTTTTCGTTGTAATCTTTCCTGTCTTGGATACAGTTGCTACTGATTTATTACTTGATGTATATGTAACATTCGTTGCTTTGGAATGACCGCTTACCTTCAGCTGAACACTTTTTCCCTTAACAATATATAAGTCTGTGTAGTTTAGCTTAGGAGCAGAAACATACACATAACAGCTAATTGTTTTTCCGTCCATTGTAACAGACACTTTGGATTTTCCATTTTGCAATCCTTTTACTTTTGTACTATTGGCAGATACTTGTGAAATAACACTTTTATTATCAACTACGATCGTATATTTTGATGTTGACCCACCTGTTACTTTAATGGTTACTGTTCCATTTTTTTTAATGAAATACTTATCACTTGAAAACTTTGGGTTAGTAACCTTTACATTACACGTATATGTATATACTGCTCCGTTGTCACATATTATCACTGCTGCTACGGTAACAGTACCTGCTGCTTTCATTGTAACAAGTCCCTCATTTGACACGGATGCCTTCTTTGGGTCTGTACTAGTAAATGTACAGCTATATTTTTCTTTCTCCAACGTCATATTCGACAAAGTTAACTGTTGTTGGGTACCTACTGCTTTCCTTATACTAGACGTCAAGCTAACGGTTTCAAAGTAGCTATCATACTTATGCCTCTCATCAACACCATCCTCAACATCATCCGAGTCATCATCATTTTCTGCATCATCCATATCCCCAGGCTCACCGTCTTGGTCTTGGTCGCCATCCTGATTTTGATCCTCGTCAGTATCTCCGTCATTTCCCTGATTGTTGTCTTTTTCTTGGTCGTTGTCCACCTGATCACCAGGCTGTTCTGTTCCATTTTCCGTTTGTCCTACTGCACCTGCTGCACTCGCATTCATCGTTCCGGCTAATGTAAATGCCATAACGATTGCTGCTAATGAAGTAAATGCAATAATTCTTTTTAGATATTTCATTGTTTTCCAGAATCCCCCTTTGTATTTACATAACTACTATTTTATCTAATAAAAACGTTAAAATTATGGCAAGTCAGGTGGGATTATGCAGTTCCTTCTTGCCAAATACCGTCTTGCTGCAGACGTTCCCAATTTACATCAAGTATTTTGGATTTCTTGCCTTGAAATTCGGTTTCAATCTCTACTAAATATCTACGATTAATCAATTCCTTCAATGATGTTTCCACACGTTCCTCTGTTACTTTATTATGTTCTGCAACATTACGTATTGTTTTCCAAAAGGTTGCTTTTTTCCCTCTTTTATTTAAAATATGTAAACTCTTTAATATCAGGCCAAAATAAAATTGCTGCTCTTGCACATATCGTGGCATTTCTACATAACTATTTGCTATCGACTTTAATTTTCCACTAAATGCTCTCTTAACTCCATAAACAATCACTTTCTTATTCAGTCTTTTCCTAAGATATTTCATTACAGAATCAAAATGTCCATCTCCGGTAAAGATCAAAAAGGTATCTGGACAATCCTTTTCTGCTGCCATTTGATATATATAATCAAGCATTATAAAATCGGTAAAATCTTTTTTCGCATGCTCACTAGAATTTGCCGTATGTACTATTGTTACATTAAGACTCTCTAATTTCTTGGCTTCACTACTAATATTATATTCACTAAAATCTCCAAAGAAATATGCTTTCTCACAGCCATAGTCTCTCTTTATTTCCTCAAGCCATTCTTCTACATTAGGTTTCATCGTATATAAATTACAATAGGAATAATACCAGTGTTCGTAATCCACAAATGCAACTGTTTTTATTTTCTTCTTCCTATGAAAAAATCCCATTTATTCTCTTTCCTCCTTTCTCAATTGTCTAATTATTTGATATCTCCAGCAACAAACCAGTATTATTATAACATAAATAGAATTATTTTCCACACAAAACACTAAAAAGACCAACAGTATCGTATAAAATGATACGTTGGTCCTAGTTTCAATATTTCTTTATTCTACTTTTACTTTCGTGACAATAAGAATGCTGTCACAACCGCAACACACGGTACCGTTAAGATAATCCCTATACTTCCTGCAATTCCCTGCATAATCTCAATTCCAATGGAGTAAGAATTGATGAGCTGTAAATAAGGAAGGTCATAGGCATAATCAAGAACAAGTGTTGTAATGGAACCTCCCACAAATGCTAAAATCAATGTATTTGACATGGTTCCCATTGCATCCCTTCCAACCTTCATCCCACTTGTAAATAGCTGTTGAAAGGATAATGTATGGTCCACCTCATAAATCTCTGTAATTGCCGATGCCACTGACATGGCTACATCCATTACTGCCCCAAGGGATGCAATTAATATTCCTGCAAATAAAAGTCCTCCGACTTGAATCTTTGTATTCTGCCCAACATAAACCAAAGTCTCAATATCAGATACGTTCCATCCATCAATACCACTTGCTTTTCCAAATAAGCTAGCAGCAATCCCTGCAATCAAGACTCCTAACGTGGTACCAATAATTGCAGATAAAGATTTGATTGTTACACCACCTACAAGCAGCATGGTAACTACCGTAGTCAATACGACAACCAATACGGCGGAGAAGAAAGGTGAATATCCTCGATACAGCATCGGCATAAATAAGTAGACAATAGAAATAAACGTGAATATTAATGCAATCACTGACTTTATTCCATTCTTTCCTCCTACAAAGATGATCAAAAGGAAAAACAGTGCGATAAAACAAACAATTGGAAGTTCGCGATCTTTTGAATATACGCTGGCTGTAGTGCTATCACCGGATACGCTTACGATTACAATGATTTTGTCTCCTTCGCTACATACTGCGCCAAATAAATTACCTTCTGCACTGGTAGCCTCTACTTCTTTTCCCTTTTCACTCCCTGACGTAAGTCTGATCTTTAGTTTTTGATAACCTGCCCTAGCCCCATTTTCCTGAATATTATCTTGAAGCACCTGTAAAACTTCGGCCTTTTCAAAATCACGCCCCTCTGTTTCAACTAATGATGTTTTCTCTGTCTTGCCAAGGAAAACGATTATAACCATATAGATTATAATCGCTGTCATACCTACTATGACTGATCTGTACTTTTTATTCATTTGCTTCCTATCCTATCCTTTTTATTTCACAGCTACCTTAATTGTCTTGCTGTAACTTCCATAGAGTTTTGACTTTCCTACTTTTTGATATGCTCGTACTCTTACATAGTATTTCTTCTTGGATTTTAAAGAAGTAATTGTCTTTTTCACTGTAGAAGTCTTTGTGATCGTAATTTTCTTTGTTGTTTTCTTTGTAAACTTAGAACTTGTACTATAGGAAATCTCATAACCAGAAGCCTTCGTTACCTTTGACCAGCTTACGGTTGCTTTTTTCTTTCCTGCTTTTACAGAAGCCTTTTTCACTTTTTCAGGCGATACTTGTAACTTAATTGTCTTAACTGCCTTGTTATAAGTATCTGTTGCATTTGCAGTAACGGTAATTGTCACGCTTCCTGCTCCTTGAATGGTTACCATACCTTTGCTGTCCACTTTTGCAACCTTGGTATTGCTTGATTTGTAAGTTAATTTTCCAGCCTGAGACTGAACTTTAGTATTTAGCTTAAACTTCTGATTTTTAGAGTATGTCTTCTTATAGCTTGTAGTTCCAGAGATTACTGCAGCTTTCTTCTTTGTAAGTGCTTTTACTGCATCATTAAGAGATACGCAAGCACTGCTTACATCAACAGTTGAAGCTTCTTTATTTGCTGCAATCGTTTTAGCTGCTGCAATGGTATCACTAAGCTTTTTCACAGATGCTGTCGTATATGCATTGGATTTCTTTGCATCTGCAAGCTTCTTTTCTGCCGTGCTGATCTTACTGTTTAACTCTTTTTTATCTACGGATTTTACAATGGTATATGAAGTCTTAACTCCATCATCTGCAACCAGTTCTTGATTTGTTGCAGCATCATAAGTCTTTACGGTAAGGCTTACATCATCGAAATCAAGTACAGAATATGTTGGACGATAACTTTGAGATCTTGCTGCAATATAGTTTTGCTTTGTTCCGATTAATTGATAGAATTTGCTTCCTGTCGCTGAGTTTGCTTCAAAATAAACAGTTCCTTCCGGATCAATAACTTTATTTACATCCGTCTTCTTAGAAAGCAAGTCATAACAGTTTGCATTATCATTTAAATAGGTCTTAGAAGGTTCTGAACCATCTAAATAGTTGGTCTTATCGTATCCTGGATATGCCTTGCTGCTGTCTGAGCTAATTTGATATGTTCTGGAGTATGTATGGTCATGGCCTTGTAATACAGCATCAAAATCATATTTATCGATAATTGGTGTCAGTGTAGTTCTTAAGATCATGCCGTCGGAGTCCGAATGGTCATATCCGGAACCATAAATATCTTGATGGAACATAAGGACTTTCCAAGTAGCATCCGAATTCTTACTGATTGCTTCCTTCATTACATTTTCATGAGTTGCACAATTGTAGTTATTTGTATCGATAATGACAAATAATGTGTTGCCGTATCTGAAATAGTAATCGGTCCCTGCCGTAGTTGCACCTGTCGTTGTATCAGATGAGGATGCTGCATTTGGATTATTAAAATGGTTTTGATAGTTTTGAGACTTGCTGTCATGATTTCCAATGGTTGTTGCAACCGGAAGACTTCTTAATGCCGATGGAGCTAAGAAACCAGCATATTCTGTCTGTTGCTGTAATTTTTGACTATCGTTTGACACACTAGTCTGATTAATCTGATCACCTGCAGATAACATAAAGCTTGCATCTTTTGCATTCTTTGTTGCCTGACTTATTGTATTCGACCAGTTATAAGCATCATTCATTGCATGATACTCTGCATTATTGGTATCCTGACCAACAGAAGCACCAATTTGAGGATCGCCTACATATAATACGGAAAAATCATCCGTATCTTTTGTCTTATAAGAATATATTTCAGACCATTTTCCCTCTACTAAATATTGATAATAATAAGATGTATTCTCTTTCAGTCCAGTGATTGTTACTTTGCTTGGATATAGGGTTACTGTCTCTTCGCCGTCTTTAAAGCTTTCTGCCTTATCGGTATTCTGCTCTCCATCAACAACCTTGATTGCTTTCTTATTAGCATCCAGTAATTTTACCATTGGAGTCTCTGTTCTTTTTGAATACCATGCAAAGTTTAAGCTAGTAGCATTCTCTCCTGGAGTAAGAGCTACCTGTGTATAATTTGTCTTAATCGTCTGCCAAGATGTCTTATATGTATTCCATGCCGTGCTATCTGCATATACATTGGAGTATACTTGCTTTTCTGCACTTTCATGTCCGTCTTCCACAAAACATGCATCACTTACTGATGTTGCTGTATTCTTGTCAGAAGATGCATCGTTCCATGCTGCTCGTTTTGAACTTCTTGCAAAACTTTCATTTCCGGTTAAGACTGTACCTACTAAAAGTGAGGTTGCAACCACTGCTGCAACTTTTTTCGAGTGAATCTTCATTCTTTTCACCATTTCCTTCCTAATTTCCTTTTCTTTTTTCTTTACATTCTAGATTTTACAAAAAGCATGTAAAATCTACTATCTAATAACTGTAAAATTTATGTAAAGATTACGAAAAGCTCTGGATTGATAGCGAAGAAGCCAAGCTAATGCTAGTATCACTTTAGCTCGTTGTTCGTGTAAATCAAAAAAAGAGCTACTGCACTATAAATCAAGTACAACAACTCTTTTACACTATTTCTTCATAAAAGCTACAACGGTTCTTCCCTAATTCCTTAGAACGATATAATGCCATATCTGCCTCATAATAACTTTGTTTAAAATCCTGCTTTCCTGGAGTCACTAGCGTCAACCCAATGGAGGCTGTAACATTTACCTCATGTTCAATCTCGATTCCTTCGATGGCATGTAAGATACGCTGCATGATCCTTACGGCACAATCCTTATTGTGAGCAACATCTGCAAGGACTAAGATAAACTCATCTCCACCTAAACGTCCAATAATATCATTGCTTCTTAATTCACGGATCAAAACCTCTGCTACCTTGGCAATCACTCTATCGCCTTGCTGATGTCCAAAATGATCATTAATTTCCTTAAACTTATCAATATCCAAGATACCAAGGATTGCTGCACTTGACTCACTTGTCCTTTGCTTAAAGAATACATCTGCCTTCTCTATGAAGGCATCTCGATTATATAAACCGGTAAGTGCATCAATCTCTGCTTTCTTCTTCAGCTTTTCCTGAATTTCTTCGTATGCCTGAAGAGTGAGTTTCATATTGTATTCTAATACATAACAACGCACAATCCTTTCATTTACAAAATAATGTACCACGATTGCAATCAAGCCAAAACAGCATGCAGTCACAACATCCCACTTTGCTTCCTCAGGAACTTTCAGCAGATAAACGAACCCTGAATATATAACCACCTGGACAGTAAGAAAAGTTGACATTCTAATAATATTATCTACAAATAGTAGTGGTGTTAATACGAGCAATACCGGAAATACCGTTGCCTTTTCATCGGGGATGATTACTGCACACCATATTGCAAATGACAAAACTATTAGCATCATTAAATAGACCTGCAATGAGGCTTGTTGTTTTATAAAAGGTATTAGGCGGATAGAGATCAATAGAGCCACCATAAAAAAAGAAGAAACCACATAAAGCAGTCGAAACTCATTCACTTGCTGAACTTCCAACACCGCAATATTCAGTATACAAAAGATGAGTATGACAATGCTTGTAGTAATTGCAACCAATGCACGATTTGCGTCATCAATCTTTTCTTTACATGCGTAGTATTCTTGTTCTGTCCGCCCATAATATTTTGTAAATTTCATTTGTATCTCCTTTTACAACTTATGGTTTCTCTATTTATAGAAAATATTCCATTAAAACACATATTTAGATCTTACCTAATGATTCGATTGCATTCTTCTTGACGATACAATTACCATGCTCCTCCATCATTGATCGTAAGTATGGATTTTTATTTACATGGCCTCCAAACTCCTCTGCCGTCATGACAAAATCACGAAGCTCTTTTTGCTTGCATCCTTTTCCAAAGTCAGTCATTAAGTAATAGGTATCCGCCTCCTTAAATAAACTACTTTCCAATGCTTTATGGTCATAATACATATGAGAAAACTCAATTACGCTGTCTAATGTATCAAACTGTATATTATAGCTTAATGGCTGCTTATCCTTTAAAGTATCAAATTGAATATCTACTTGTTCCATAGGCTGATTATGCTTTTGAAATGCCTCTTTTAATTGTTCTACTAAGGAACCAAATTCTTTTGACTTTTCTTCTCCTTGCAAGCCTTTAATTCTCTCTACATTCTCTGTTGAGGTAATCTTCTTTATCTCTTCCATATCCTTTAACATTTCGTCAAGACTATGGTTTATTTCTTGCTCTGGATCCTCACATGATATGGATAAAAATACGGTATTATTTTGTAGATATGTAGCATTAAAGTTTTTCATTCCCTCTGAAATGTCTAGCCCTAGCAGATTCTTCCCATTTTGCAGGATTACGCTTAAGAACTGGCTTGTCTTCTCTTTGTCTACCTTTAATTCCTCAAGTTGAAATCCCATTTCAATAATCTCATCCTCACTGATCATGCAATTCATATGCTTTTCCGTTAACTTCCATAATGTCATAGAATCCCTTCTTTCTTATAAGAATGCCCCTTATGGAATTTTTTCCACAAAGGGCATTCGGATTAGTCTTCTATTGCAATATACTTACGTTCCTGTACCTGAGGCTTCTTTTCCTTTTTGGCAACTTCAAGAGTCAGAATACCATTCCTAAAAACAGCCTTAATATCATCTTCTTTTATTGTGCGTCCAAGGTAAAAGCTTCGTTGATAATGGCCCGAGTAACGTTCCTTTCGGATATATCTCTTCATTTCCTTCTCATTCTTGCTTTCCGTTCGGCTTGCACGAATGATTAGATATCCATCCTTTAGTTCTGCTCTAACATCTTCTTTTGAAAAGCCTGGTAATTCCATCTCAATCACATAAGCATCCTCTAACTCTATTATATCAGTATTCATGGCACTTACAGATCGAATTCCGGTTGATTGGCCGAAGGAGTCATGAAAAAAATTATCAAATACATTGTCTAGAAAGTCATCTTCCAAAATACTTGGTCTTAACATTAAACATTCCCTCTTTCAAAATTTCCATATTGTTTTTCTACTTATGTTATAGCTCTTTTTGTTAGCACTGTCAATATGCGAGTGCTAATTTTTTCCTTTTTACAACTGGAACGTATTTACTACGGATTTTAATTCCTCAACATTTTCACCACATTCTTGAACCATTGTATAAGTCTGACTGGATAAGTTAACGATATCCACGTTACGTTTTGCGATATCATTTACGCTATTTGCAGATTCTAAAATTACTCCATTGATTGAATTGATCGCTTTCGAGATATCCTCTACTCTTTCAACAAGTTCATCTGTATTTGTATCAATTACTTTGATCATCGTATGGATTTCAGAAGCATCCTTATTGTACGTATCTAAAATTTCAATATAGTTTTTGTAATCACTGATTACATTTTCTTCAACAAATTGTTGCGATACATTTAAACATTCAGACATATTAGAAACAGCTTCGTTAACTTCCGAAACAATGCTTGTAATATTGGTTACTGTATCTGAAGATTGGCTTGCTAAACTGCTGATTTCACTTGCTACTACTGCAAATCCTTTCCCTGCATCCCCTGCTCTTGCTGCTTCAATGCTGGCATTTAACGCAAGTAAGCTTGTCTGGCTTGCAATTTCCATAATGGCATTTGCTAATTCATTGATCTTAGCTACTGAATTGGATTGTAATAAAGCGATTTCTGATTTTTTCTTAACATCATCGAAGATCTCAATTGTTTTCTTCTCAGAAGCAATCGCATCATCTCGTAACTTCTCTGCACGCTGCATAATCTCGCTTGTACGCTTTGTACCTTCATTTACTTGATTGTTAATATCATTTGCATTTTCTGTTACTGATAAGATGTTTTGATTGATCATATCCGTACTTGCTGTTGTCTCTTGCATGCTGGCAGATATTTCTTCTGTTAGTGCACTTGCTTCTTCTGCATGAGCATTTACATTGTTTGCTACTTGATTTAAGTGATCCGTTACTTGATTAATCTTATCTGAAGATGTATTTACATGCTGTAACTGTTCCTTTACAGTATCAATTACCAAGTCAATAGAACGAGCCATTTCCCCAACCTCATCCTTACGATTTGTTAAGGCTGCATGTGAAGCATCTTCCTTATCAATTACAAAGTCTAGTGTAGCAACTTTCTTTAATAATTTGTTGATTGTTTCCATTGGTTTTGTAAAGCTTAATGCTAAATAATAGCATACGATACTAGCAAGTACAACAAGAATTAATGCATAAATAATGTATAGATTCTGCACTTGATTCATGCTTCCTAAGAAATATTTATCAAATAAAGAAATACATAATGTTAATTCTAAAGAAGGAATTGTGTAGTATGTTAAATATGCTGTTCCACCATCATATTCAAATGTTCCAGTTTGTGGTCCATCTTTGATTGCTCCATTTTTAATTGCTGAAATGGCTTCTTGGCTTACTTTGTTTGGAGATGTAGTTCCAATACTTTCTTCTACCGTATGGCTTAGTACCATTGCATCTCTGTCCATAATCCATAAACGTGGTAATGAAATTCCTGTAAGTTCCGCATCCTGAATCGTTGATTGAAGGAACTTACTGTCTAACACGGCGATTACTACTCCTGTAATGCCTTCCGGTCCACTTTGTGGAACTCCCATATAAACGAGAACACAATCCTCTGTTTTCTCTGTTAGTAAGTAAACAGCTTGTTTTTCCATTGTAGTGTTGAACACATCCATCTTGGAATAGTTTTTATTAATCACAGCAGAATCTGTAGAATCTGTTACAATTCCCGATGTATTAACAACTGTAATCTCTTTGATGTATTCATTTCTTTCAAGTGTATTTGTTAATTGATTCGAACTAGAAAGCAACTCATCTGGTTTGCTTTTCTCTTCTTTATGATCCTCATCCCCTAAAAAACTAAGCTGTCTTTGTATGCTATCTACTACGTTTTCAATATTTTTGCTATAACTACTGGCAAAATCATGTACGTGGTTTTGTGTTTCGGATAACACAATCTGCTTTATTTTAGGCAATACTAATACCCCAAGTAAAAGAACTGTACATGCAATTGAAAGTGAAAGCATCATAGCAATTTTAG
>JAUNRX010000087.1 GCA_030539495.1 bacterium
TAACTCTCTCTTTTCTTTTTTTCTTAGTATTTCAAAATGTGAAAGATAATATTCGCATCCTAAAAATGAACAAAATAATTAAAAAAATGTAAAAATCATTGAAAAAGTCCATATTCTAGAGTAAGATAGTATTAAAATGTCAAATAATATCGAAATTTGTAGGCGGGTTATATAAATGAGTAATTCAAAAAAGATAATGATCCTGACGACTTGCAGTGGTTTTTTGCCAAAATTCGAAGAGAATAATGTAAAGATTCTACAGAGATTAGGATGGAAGGTACATTATGCTTCTAATTTTGAAAATCCTGCGTACACATGTAAAAAGGAAGAACTCGAACAAAAGGGAATTGTTTGTCACCATATTGACATATCAAAGTCGCCATATGATTTTTCGAGAAATATGAAATCTTTGAAGAGCGTGTTGAAGTTATTAAAGCAGGAAGAGATTAAAGTACTTCATTGCCATAATCCGAATGGTGGAGTAATCGGAAGACTTGCAGGACTATTAGCAAGAAAGGTGTTTGTTATCTATACAGCACATGGATTGCATTATTATAAGGGAGCTCCAAAGAAGAATTGGCTGCTTTATTATCCTATGGAAAAGATACTTGCAAGATATACGAATGCTATCATTACAATTAATGAAGAGGATTATCAAAGTGTAGGGAGACTTAGACTAAAGAAAAACGGAAAAAGAGTTCGAATTCCAGGAGTGGGATTTGATGCCAAGAAATACTGTAAGGACCATAGTGACCGAGAGGAATGTAGAAAATACCTTGGGGTAAAGAAAAATGAATTCCTAGTGGTTTCAGTGGGTGAATTAAACGAAAATAAAAATCATGAGGTTGTCATTGATGCAATTGCACAGCTGAATGATCCAAGTATACGTTATTTTATTTTCGGTGAGGGAATGTTTAGAGAACGGCTTCAAGAGAAAATTGAAGGTTATAATTTACAGGATCGTATTAAATTAATGGGGTATCGAGATGATATCAATCGTATGCTTCAGGGAGCTGATTGTTTTGTCTTTCCTTCTATTCGAGAAGGACTAGGAATGGCAGCAATTGAAGCAATGGGATGCAGCCTTCCACTAATCGTTAGTAATAACAGGGGAAGCAGAGAGTATGCCAAGCATAATTATAATGCATTTATTTGTGACTGGGATAATAGCCAGCAATTTGCAGAAGCAATTCGCAGCATGAAAGAGAAACAAGACAGAAGGATTGAGATGGGAATACAGAGTCATCATATATCCAAAGGATTCACACATGAAGTGACAAATAGAATTATGCATGAGTTTTATACAGATTTAACAGCAGATTTATTTAAGGAAGCAGTGGATGATAGCAATGGGAAAAAATAAACAACCAAAGGTTTCTATTATAATGGGAGTTTATAATGTGCTTGAGAAAGAGCAGCTGATCGATGCAGTAGAGTCCATGTTAAATCAGACAATGCAAGAGTTTGAATTCATCATTTACGATGATGGAAGTGATCAGGAGACAATAAGAATATTAGAAGAGATAGTTGCAAGGGATTCTAGAATTTTACTTATACTAGGGGAACAAAATAGGGGATTAGGATTTGCATTAAATGAGTGTATTCGAGTGGCGAAGGGAAGCTATATTGCACGTATGGATGCAGATGATATTTCATTGCCGCAAAGGCTTGAATATCAAGTAGCGTTTCTTGAAAAACATAGTGAATTTGACTGGATTGGATGTAATACATATCTTAGGGAGAAAAATGAGAACTGGGGAAAGCGTACCATGACAGAAAAGCCTGATATATCGCAATTTCTTAAGTACTCACCTTATATTCATCCAACCGTTGTATTTAGAAGAAAATTGTTTGACGAAGGATACTTTTATAGCACTTCACAGAATGGAAGACGCTGTGAAGACTATGAACTTTTTTTGAGACTTCATATAGCAGGATATCATGGATTTAACCTGCAGCAGACCTTGTTTTGCTATCGTGAGGATCGAGAAGCTTTTAAAAAGAGAAAATTCAGGTACCGAGTAGAAGAGGCAATTATACGATATTCTTATTTACGAAGATTAGACCTTCCATGTTTAGAAAAATGGCTTGGTATTATCAGGCCTATTTTAGTGGGGATATTGCCGAGCTTCTTTATAAAATGGTATAAGAGAAAGCTTGGAAGAAGAGAGTACAGGTAAAATGTTAGAAAATAAAAGAATAGACGAGTATCGAAGGATACTTAAGATGAATTCCCAGCTTTCAAGATGCAGTGAATTGTGTCTTAGTGAGCAGGGGAATGCGTTAAATGATCAGACATTATATCATCTGGTAATGATGCCGACTTTAATTTCATTTGTGGAATGGACATTAAATAAGGCACAGGAGGATGGCGTAGAGAGGCTGTATTTTTTAGCGCGCGATGGATTCCAAATGTATCTGATTGCCGAACAGTTATGTAAGAAGGCGGGGATTTCGATTGAATGCCGCTATCTGTACGGCTCTAGATATGCATGGAGAGTTCCACAGTATCACCTGGATATTACAAATGCCATAGATAAGATGTGTCTTGGAGGAATTAATGTAACATTTGAAATGGTGATGAAACGTGGAGGACTAAACGAGCAGGAAGCCAAAGAAGTGGCAGAACTAACAGGTTATGCAGATGTGTTTTATAAAAAAATGTCCTACCAGCAGGTACAGCAGCTAAAATCCGTATTACTGGGATGCGAGGTGCTGATTGGATATATTAAAAACCATTCGCTAAAGGTATATGAGAGTACTATTGGTTACCTTAGACAAGAGGGATTATTTGACTCAATTCAGTATGCAGTTGTTGACAGTGGATGGGTTGGAAGTTTACAAGAAACACTACAACATTTGCTGTTTAGTGCTGGAAAGACAGAAGAAATAAAGGGATATTATTTTGGCTTGTATGAGATACCAAAGAAAATGAAACGCGAACAGTATGATGCGTTTTATTTTGATGATAGAAGCAGAATCAGCCATAAGGTCAATTTTAGCAACTGTCTATTTGAAACGGTCTTTACAGCTTTAGATGGTATGACATTATATTACGAACGAAAAAATGAACGATATGTCCCAGTGATGGAGACAAAGAAAAATCCAAATGAAAAGGCTCTAGAGAAAAACTTAGGTTATCTTGAGAAATATTTAGAGAATTATGAACCAGAAAACCATGATGTTTCAAAGAATAGACAGCTGGTATATGAGCTTCTAAAACGGTTTATGGGGAACCCAACTCTGAAAGAAGTAACGATATTCGGCAATTATGAGTTTTCAGATGATGTACTTGCACTTTCTATGCAAAAGGTGGCAGCATCCATTACGGATCAGCAGATTAGGCAACAGCGAGTAATAAATAAACTGTTGGTTATGACTGGTATCAGAAAAACTGAAATACAGGAAAGTGCTTGGATAGAAGGCAGCATTGTTAGAGGGGAAAAACGAGTTACGTATAACCTGATACATGCTAAATTATATAAATGGGCGGTGTACTTACGTAAGAGTCTACGCAGGAGGATAAAGTGAAAAAAATAGAGGATTTAAAGCAATATAGTTTTGTTATCAAAGAACTAGTTGGAAGAGAAATAAAGAGGAAGTATGCAAGGTCTTACTTAGGGATTTTATGGAGTGTGTTAAATCCCCTATTATCTATGACGGTCTTATCTATGATTTTTTCTACAATCTTTAAACGATCGATTGAAAATTTCCCAATTTATTATTTAACAGGTATGACGATATGGCAGCTGTTTACTGGTGCAACAAGCTCGGCGATGACAAGTCTTGTTGATAACCAGACATTGCTGTTAAAGGTAAAGCTTCCAAAGCAGGTATTTATATTGGCTAGGGTTTATACCGCACTTGTTAATTTTATGTATTCATTTATAGCTTATATATTGATGTTAATTGTCTTTCGTGTAAAAGTAAGAGTTCAGATGTTGGGATTTCCAATCATCATTCTTCTACTTTTAATATTTGCGATCGGAATTAGCTATCTGCTAGCTGTATTGTATGTGTTCTTTGGGGATATCAAGCATTTATATTCCGTAATCTTAACATTATGGATGTATATGTCTGCATTATTCTATCCGATTGATACGGTATCAGAGTCATTGAGAAGAATTATCTTAGTGAATCCAATCTATTCATATATTGCAACCGCAAGAGGCTGTATGATGTATGGGCAATGGCCGACAGGCATGCAGTGGACACAAATGGGACTATGGGCAATCGGAAGCTTTTCAGTAGGGGCATTGGTCTTTTATTGGAAGCAGAATGATGTTATGCAGAGGATGTAGGAGAAAGAAAAATGAAAAAATATAACTTAGTATATGGCAGTCTGTTAATTTGTATTTTCTTCGGATGGTTCATGCTATTTGATGTAAATGCATATGCAGCAGAGGCAACCGTTTCTTTCGGATCAGAATCGTATATAGTTGACAATAAAGAAGAATTCAATATTGGCTTATATATCAATAGTGATGAAGTCTTAGGAGATTATATGCTTACATTGTCCTATAATCCAGAAAAGATAGAATATATTTCAGGTGCTGATGTTGCTGTTGGTGATGAAATTGTTATTTCAGGCGAAACGATGGAGAAGACAAAGAAACATATGCTTTCTTTCCGTTCTATCGCTACAGGGGATACGTCTCTTGAGATAAGAACAATTAGTATAGATCATGAAGTTTCTAGTCTTGAAAGCGCTCCAATTCATGTGAAGTTAGCTGAAAAGGCATTGTTAGAGAAATTGGTAATTGAACCAGTGGATGTAAAGGAATTTTCACCGGAGCAGCTGGAATATGAACTAGCTGTGGAAAATGATGTAAAGGAACTGACAATCCAGGCAGATGCTAAGGGACAAGACAGTAGTATTGAAATTTCAGATACGGCGTTAAGTGTAGGTATGAATACAGTTACCATTGCGGTTACAGATCAAGAGGGCAATTCCAATCATTATACCGTTTATGCAAAACGTAACAAGCCGGCGGAAGTGAGTACTACTGAGCCGGTAGATACGAGCAATTCTGTATCAGTTGAAGAATCAGGGTCTGTAATGAATATAGTGGACTATATAATCATAGGTGGAGCAGTCATTTGTGTGGCAATTATCCTTTTACTTCTTACTTGTATGATCTTAAAAAATCGAAGACGTAGGAAAAGAAAAGAAGTAAGTACTGTTCCAAAAGAGAAGCCAGAGGAGATTGTGTTGACAACAGAAGAAGAGAAAGAGCCAGTAGAGATTTCAATTCAGGATGTGTCGATGAAGTTTAAAGTTGCGACAAGCAATGTTTCTGGGATTAAGGAATATGTAATCAAGACGCTTAAGAAGGAAATCGGTTATCGTGAGTTTTTAGCATTGAACAAGGTTAGTTTCGATGTGAAAAAAGGAGAGGTAATCGGACTGATTGGAACAAATGGATCTGGTAAGAGTACATTGCTTAAATTAGTCTCTGGAGCATTATCACCTACTTCAGGTAAGATTGTCGTTGATAAAAAGAAAGTACAGTTACTGACATTAGGAACTGGATTTGATATGGAGCTTACAGCCAAAGAAAATGTCTACCTAAATGGTGCAATTATTGGTTATTCCAAAGAGTTTATTGATCAAAAATATGATGCCATCGTAGAAATGGCTGAGTTAGATGGATTTATGGAGGAAAAGGTGAAGAACTTTTCTTCTGGTATGGTATCCAGACTGGGATTTGCCATTGCCACGATTCATGATGCCCCAGAAATCTTAATTCTTGATGAGATATTAAGTGTAGGTGATATTTTCTTTAGAAGAAAGAGTGAAAAGAGAATCCAAGAGATGATTCATGGAGGTTCAACCGTTCTTATTGTATCCCACTCTACCGGAGTAATTCTTAAGAACTGTACAAAGGCAGTTTGGTTAGAAAAAGGAAATATAAGAAAGATCGGGGATCCAAAAGAGGTTTGTGCAGCATACGAAAGTATGAATGCTGAAAAGTAAGGGGAGAGAGAAAATGAGAGTAAGAGTATATAATTCCCTTGTAAATCAAGTACCCGGAATTCAGAGCCGATTTAAAAAAGTACGTACTCAGGTTCATGGAATTGGACGCTGTAAGGCTCTTATTTATCTTGCATGGTGGAATTTTTCCTACCATATTTGTAGAAATAGAAATTTGGAATTGCCGGAAGAGGCTCCATTTTTTGAGGAGAAAACACTGTCTGCCATGGAGAGTGAGTCAAGACAATCAAAAAAAGAGAGTCCAGAGGAATTCGCAAAGCAACTAGAACAATATGATGTGGTTTCTTTTGATGTATTTGATACATTGATTTTTCGCCCATTTGATAAGCCATCGGCCTTGTTCTTTCAGTTAGGACAGAAGTTAGAGTATCTTGATTTTGAAAGAATTCGTCAGGAGATGGAATATAAGGCACGAGAAAAAAAGTATCGAGAAGAAAAGCATAGAGAAGTCACATTGGATGAAATCTATCAAGTTCTTTCAGAAGAGACAGGACTTGATAAGGAAGCAACCATGGAACAAGAGCTTTCCTTGGAATATGGATATTGTTTTGCAAATCCATATATGTTTGAAGTTGTGCAAAAGTTAAGAGAGTCTGGAAAACGTATTATTATTACGTCGGATATGTATTTAAATACAGAACAGATCAAGAAGATTTTATCAAGTAGTGGATATCCCGAATTTGATGCTTACTATATTTCCTCTGACCTTAAAAAGTCAAAGGCAGATG
The DNA here is from genome assembly GCA_030539495.1 of bacterium. Classification (GTDB taxonomy): domain Bacteria; phylum Bacillota; class Clostridia; order Lachnospirales; family Lachnospiraceae; genus KM106-2. The sequence continues at coordinate 6,724 of JAUNRX010000087.1, forward strand.
GCCGCATCTATAAGGAAATCCAAGCACAAGAGAAACCCCAGAGTTCAATTGCCCACGTAGGAGATAACCTAGTTTCTGATATACGTAATGCAAAGAGTAATGGCTTATATGCGTATTACTATCCAAATGTAAATGAAGCAGGGAACAAGTATCGTACAGAGGACTTATCAGTAATGACAGGAAGTATGTATCGCGGACTTGTAAATGCTCATATTTACAATGGAAGAGAAGAATATAGTCCAGAGTATGAATATGGATATATTTATGGAGGGCTGTTTGTAACGGGATACTGTGAATTTATTCATAATTATGTGAAGGAAAATAAGATTGATAAAGTCCTATTCCTTGCAAGGGATGGAGATATCTTGTACAAGGCGTACAAAGAGTTATACCCAGAGGAAGCTGTTTTAGAGAAGAGTGAATATGTTTACTGGTCTAGACTGGCAGCTACAAAGATGACAGCACCACACTTTAAATATGATTATTTTAGAAGGTTCTTATATCATAAAGTGAATCAGGAGTATTCAATTAAGCAGATTTTTACATCTATGGAGCTTAATAGTTTACTTGATACATTCTGTAGTCAGGAATCTATTGGACAGGAAGAGATACTTACAAGTCGTAATGTTGAACAGGTTAAGGCATTTTTAATGTCTAATTGGAAGCAGGTACTCTCCTGTTATGAAATCCAACTGGCAGCCGGAAAAAGTTATTATAAAAAGGTATTACATGGATGTAAGAAGGCAATTGCTGTAGATATTGGATGGGCAGGAAGCGGACCGGTTACTTTAAACCATCTTGTAAATGATGTTTGGAAGTTAGATTGTGATATTGTTGGAGTAATCGCTGGAACAAATTCTGTTCATAATGTGGAAACCAATACAAGTGAACCACTACTTGCAAGCGGACGTCTTGTAAGTTATATGTATTCACAGCAAATGAACCGCGATTTATGGAAATGGCATAATCCAGACCGTGGACACAACCTATATTGGGAAATGTTATTGGATGCACCTCATGGAAGCCTGATTGGATTTTATTTTAATGATCAACAGGCAGCGGTTCCAAAGTTTAAGGACGCAAAAGAAACAGAAAAGATTGCAATGATACAGGCTGGTATTATGGAGTTTGCGACACAGTTCAAAATGCTTCGTAAGAATGGCTATCAAGGTAAGATCTCAGGACGAGATGCCTATAGTGCAATGATCCTTGCAACAAGTAATAAGAATACTTCGTTTATGAAACAGATTAGTAGTCTGGCAGATGAAGCAAATCTGACTTAACAGAGAGAATGAAAGAGGAAATATGAGAAAAAAAGTAGTATTGATTTCCCATGAACTTTCCTATACCGGTGCACCACGAAGCTTGTTGAATGTTGCCTTGGCGTTAAGAAAGGCAAAGTTTGATGTAACAGTATGGTCATTAATTGAAGGAGAATTCAGAGAAGAATTCGAAAAGAGAAAATTTCCTGTTTCAGTAATCAATGGCTGCATGGAAGATTTGGGCAAGAGAGCTGAGGAGTTTGATCTTGCCATATGCAACACCTTTTTTGGAGGGGAATGCGTGAAGTACCTGCAGTCATACATTCCAACCATTTTCTATATTAGGGAAGCTGAAAATCTTCCCGATTTGGCAAAGAACTGTTGTCTTGATGAGGAGAATCTCAAGAATGCAGAGCATGTTGTCTGTGTCAGTGAATATGCAAAGCACTTTATCGAGAAGCAGTATGAGCCAAAAGAAATCCAGATTGTACACAACTGCGTGGTGGATGAGTATAGAGGAAGAAGGAATCGTCTTAAAAAGGACATGATCCATATAATGATTGCTGGAACAGTGGAACACAGAAAAGGACAGGATATTGCCATAGAGGCATTTAGAAAGCTTCCGAATGAGATAAGGAATCATATGATGCTTCATATCGTAGGAAGAAAGCCGGAATGGTCAAGAGAATATTGGGAGCAGCTTGAGTTTTCAGAGGAGTCCCATGTGATATATCATCCCGAAGTAAGAGACAAGAAGGAACGTCGAAGATTATATGAAGGAATGAATGTATTCTTAGTTGCGTCCAGAGATGAATCTTGTTCTTTAGTTGCCCTTGAGGGAGCGATGTTTGGAAAAGCACTGATTCTTACTGAAAATGTTGGTGCTAAGTATTTGTTGACACCAGAGAATGGTTTCTCTTATGAGACTGAGTCATCAGAGCAATTAAAAGTAGTATTAGAGAACCTTTACAAAAGAAAAAGCGAGCTTAAGCGAATGGGAAAAGTAAGCAGAAAACAGTATTTAAGGATGGCAACACCGAAGGTTAATAAGAGTGAGCTACTTAAAGCAATAGAATTAGTATTAGAGAGGAAATAAGGGCAGGAATGAAACGAAGAATAGGAACAGAGCAAAGAACAGTACCTATCGTAATGATTTGTGATAACGCGTATATTGTCCCGACATGTACGGCAATCCAATCCATCATTATGAATAAAAAAGAAGAAACAAAAATGGATATTTTCATTTTAACAGATGGATTAAACGAGGAGAGTACAGCATACTTAAACGAGTTTGTTTCCGATGATGTTACAATCAACATCAGAACTGGAAAAATGGATAATTTAAAAAATATTCATACATGGAGAAAGAAAGGCGATTATTGTGCCGCAACAGAGACTGCACTTTTAAAATTTGAGATTGCCAACATCATACCAGAATATGACCGCATCATTTACTTAGATGGAGATATTATCTGTAGAAAAGATCTAAACGGATTATTTATTACCAAGATGACAGACCAATATGCCGCAGTCGTTATGGACAGTGGAAAACTTTACTCACAAAGGGAGTTAGTAAAGAACAATCCAAAGTACTTTAACTCAGGTGTTATGTTACTGAACTTAAAGAAAATGCGTGATGAAAACCTTAGTGAAGTATTAATAGAGACAAAACGTAATCTAACAGACAACACTTTAATGGATCAAAACGTACTTAATATCGTATTTAATCAAAAAATTAAGTTATTACCAATCAAATATAACCTTTTATATGTGAATCTAATGAGAGCACATAGAAACAATTGGTTTAAGATGGAAGCTTTAAATAAGATGTTTCATTCGGAATACGAAGATCTAACAGCAGTCAGAAAAGATGCAGTAATTCTTCACTTCTCATCCAAAGACAAACCTTGGAAGTTTTATGATACAAACTGTGCAGAAGAGTGGTATGGCTATTTCTTAAAGTCACCAGTTGGTCATCTTCAATTAGAGCGTAAATCAATTGAGAAACAGCAATTAAAGGAACGTGTAAATAACCAAGCAAGACAAATCAGGGATTTAAAAGAAGCATTAAAGCGCTCAGAAGAAGAAAGACAGCAGTTAGCTTATAGCAATAGTGAGATTTGGAAATCATTTTCCTTTAAAGCAGGTAGAGCAATTACAATCATGCCAAGAGGTGTGAGAAAAGGAATTAGTCAGATTAGTACAAATATTCAAGCACACAAAGACAGAATTCCTCCAGTGGACGGACTTACAGAAGAAAAACGTGAACGAGAAATTATCGTTTCACTTACCACATACAATAAACGAATTGAAAAAGTTGATTTAGTGATTACGTCTTTATTAAGACAGACAGTAAAACCGGATCGCATTCAATTATACTTAGATGAAGCTGAGTTTACACAAAAGGATTTAAATAAGCACTTACGTACATTACAAAAACGTGGAGTTGAAATTTATTTCTGTAGAGATTTAAAACCTCATAAGAAATATTATTATGCAATGAAGAATCATCCAGATGCTATCGTGATCACAGTAGATGATGATATTATCTATGAAAATGATTTAATTGAAAAATTATATGAATCCTATATGCAGTATCCAGACTGTGTATCAGCAATGAGAGTACATTCTATGAAGTTTAATGCAGATGGCACAATTAAACCATATACTGAGTGGAAGCATCGAGATAAGAGTAAGATTTTAGAACCAGATATGGCATTGTTCCCAACAGGCTGTGGCGGCGTATTATATCCACCTCATACACTTGATGAGCAAGTATATAATATTGAGGAACTAGAAGAATTATGTCTATGTGGAGATGATATCTGGCTTAAGGCAATGGCAGTTAGAAAGGGTACAAAGACAGTACTTGCTGCATGGCAAAATCCGTTAGCTTATATTGAAGATACACAAGATATCGGATTACACAATCAAAATGTTGGACAGAACAAAAATGATGAAATGATCGAAAAGGTATTCAATAGATACCCTGAAGTTCATCAGACAATTTTAAAGAACGTACAAAGATAAATTAATATAGGGGAGAAATGATATGAAGATAGTTGTAGTAGGGACAGGATATGTAGGGCTTTCAAATGCCATTTTATTAGCACAAAAGAATGAAGTAGTAGCAGTAGATGTAATTCAAGAGAAGGTTGACATGATCAACAATAGAAGATCACCAATCGTAGATAGAGAAATTGAAGAATATTTAGCAACAAAAGAGTTAAATCTTGTAGCTACATTAGACGGTAAATCAGAATACAAGGATGCAGATTTCGTAATTATTTCAACACCAACAAATTATGATGTAGAAAGAAACTATTTTGACACTTCATCGGTAGAATTTGTAATTGAACAAGTATTAGAACATTCAGAAAATGCAACAATTATTATCAAATCAACAATTCCAATCGGATTTACAAATCAAATGAAGGAAAGATATCAAACAAACCGCATCCTCTTCTCTCCTGAATTCTTAAGAGAAGGTTACGCATTATATGATAACTTACATCCATCTAGAATTATTATGGGAATTCCAGATGGAGATACAGAATTAGCAGAAAAGGCAGAAACTTTTGCAAACTTATTAAAAGGTGGAGCAATCAAAGAAGATATCTCTATGCTATTTATGAACTCTACCGAAGCAGAATCTGTAAAACTATTTGCAAACACATATTTAGCACTTCGTGTATCTTATTTCAACGAGCTTGATACATTTGCAGAATTACACGGACTTAATGCAAAAGAAATTATTGATGGAGTATGTTTAGATCCTAGAATTGGAACAAAATACAACAATCCATCCTTTGGATACGGCGGTTACTGTTTACCAAAAGATACAAAACAGCTTAAGGCAAACTACAAACAAGTTCCAAACAACTTAATTGAAGCAATTGTTGACTCAAATGATACTAGAAAGTCCTTTATTGCAAAACAGATTTTAGAAAGAAATCCAAGAGTAGTTGGTATTCACCGATTAACAATGAAAGCAAACTCTGATAACTTTAGAGAATCTGCAATCCAAGACGTAATGAGACAAGTAAAAGAAAATGGTGTGGAAGTAATCATCTATGAACCAGCACACCAAGGAGACAATTATGAAGGATGCAGAGTAGTGCAAAATCTTGAAGAATTCAAACAAGTAGCGGATGTCATTGTTGCCAACCGTCATTCACAAGAATTATCGGAAGTTTCTCATAAGATTTACACAAGAGATATTTTCCAAGTAGACTAATCACTTAACAGGAGGAGAACATGATTAAAGTTAATATCCACGGTAGCTGTGTAACACGTGATGCCTTTGAAATGTATGGTACCAATTTTAAAATTGGTACCTATATCTCAAGAAATTCTATTCTAGCAGCAGCACAAAAACCATTGGAGCTTAGAGAAGATGAATTTGAAGCAGAACCAAGATTTTATAAACGAATGGTTCATGTCGACTTTAATAAGCAAGTAATGAACAGACTAGCAGAGAATGATCCTGAATGGTTAGTTATTGATTTAATTGATGAGCGATTTGAGTTGTTAGAATTTCTTACAGAGGATGGAGAAAAAACTTATATAACAAATAGTTCATCCGTTGCGAGAACAAATATCCTAACTGAAAGCAGATATGCTAAAAAAGAATACAATGTGATTGATACCTCATCATTTTCGGCAGATGAACTGGAAGTTATGATCCAGCAATATGCCCAGGAGATTCTAAAAAGGTTTTCATCCGACCACATTATTATTAATGAAAGTTATTTTTGTGCACATTTTGTATCAAATCAAAATGAGAAGATGCGCAGATTTAATGAGGAAAGAGTAGCCAATGCTCGTAAGATGAATCAAAAATTAAGTATAATGTATCGACTCCTTAAAAAGTATTTAAATTGTCACTTAATAAAGATGATTCAGCCTTGTTATGCAGACCAGTCTCATAAATGGGGATTAGCAGAGTTTCACTATATTGATGCTTATTATCGTCACTTTATGGAAGAGGTAAATAAGATTGTCAAAAGGTATCATAAAACAGCAATTAACATTCATGGAAGCTGTGTATCAAGAGATATCTTTAACTTTGATAAAGAAGAACGATTTAGAGTAAAAAAATATGTTGGACGAGTTTCCATGGTATCTACGTATTTCCCCGCAATTAAATATCCGGAGCAAGATACCAATGATACAAATGGAAGCTGGGAAAACAGAATGCTAAAGATAGATGCACAAAAGGATCTATTTAACATATTAAGTGACAAAGGCGATTACCTTGTAATTGATTTGATGGACGAACTATGGGATTTAATGAAGGTTAGTAAAGACAATACTATTACTTGTATGACATATTCCCAAGTACTACGAAGATCAGATATGGCAGAAGTGCTCGCCAGAGGAAAGAATAGAAGAATCATTCATACCAATGAAATGCCAGAAGATTTGTTAGAGATATATGTGCACCAGTACTGCAGAAGAATATTAGCAATCTATTCTCCAGAACAGATCATTATTAATGAAACTTATCCAGTTAAGAAATATCTAAATACAAATAATGAAGTGGTTTTCTTTGAGGGAGATCGCTTACGTAAAGTGGAAGAAAACATCAATAAGCTAGAGTATTTTTATAAGAAGCTTAGACACTATTTTAAAGGATGTCATATTATTGAAATGCCAAAGGATGCAATGGCTTGTGAGAATCATAGATGGGGACTTGCATCCAATCACTATACGGATGATTTCTATATTGAACGTTTAAATCAAATCATTCAAATAGCTGAGCAAAAAGAAAATGAAAAGATGGATTAACATATGAGTAAACAAAACAAAACACTAAAGCTGGCAGGCTATGCAGTATCTTTACTACATTTGCTGGCAGCCATAACCGTATTTATGATTGTGGTAAAATCAGAGTTTCTTCCTATGAAATATCTATATATGGTAGGAGGGACATTTGCAGTCCTTTGGTTCATAACATCATGGATTGTCGTATTCCATAAAAAAGCATTCCGCTTTGTATTAGGTACGATACTCTCTGCTATTTTAATGGCAGGATACCTTGGTGGTGCACTTTATTTAAATAAGGCTGTAAGTACGATCTCTAACATTACGACCGACCAGACAGGTGAAAAGGCAATGATTAGTACGTATGTCTTAGAAAGTGATGATGCACTTTGCTTACAGGATGCCAAAGACTATACGTTTGGTATTCTGACATCATTAGAACGTGAGAATACGGATCATGCAGTAGAAGAGATCAACAAAGAATTAGGAAGCACAATTTCCATTGAAGAGTATGAAAGCCTGACAGATTTAGCAGACGCCTTACTTGAAAAGAAAGTTGGAGCAATCGTTTTAAATAAGAGTTATTTAGAGTTATTTGAGGAAGTTTCTTCAGAGGATGGAGAAGATTTAAAATACACAGAATTCTCACAACAGCTGCGAGAAATCAAGTATCAGGAAATCACATTAGAAGGACAAACTTCTTCGGCTAAAATGGGAGATACTTTTGCAGTATATATTAGTGGTATTGATACGTATGGCCACATTTCTACAAGAAGCCGCAGCGATGTAAATATTATTGCTGTAGCGAACGTAAAGACGAAGCAAGTATTATTAGTATCCACTCCTAGAGATTACTATGTACCTCTTTCCATATCCAACGGTGTTAAGGATAAACTTACTCATGCAGGAATTTATGGAATTGACTGTTCTATGGATACCTTAGAGCAGATTTATGATAATACCTTAGACTATTATTTTAGAGTGAATTTCTCAGGATTTGAAAAGATCGTAGACTCATTAAATGGTATTACTGTTACTTCTGAAACCGCATTCCAGGTAGGAGATTTCTCTTATGTAGAAGGAGAAAATCATTTAAGCGGAATTGAAGCACTTGCATTTGCAAGAGAGAGATATTCTTTTGTAAATGGAGATAGACAGCGTGGTGCCAACCAGATGAAGGTAATCCAGTCAGTGATTAAAAAGTGCCAGTCACCTGTAATCCTTACAAACTACTCTTCTCTTTTAAATAATATTGCGGGATGTTTTGAAACAAATATGTCTTATGCCGAAATTTCTTCCTTAGTGAGAATGCAAATAGATGAGAATAAGCCTTGGAACGTTATTTCCTACAGTGTAGATGGAACAGGAACAAAAGCAACCACATATTCTATGTCCAACAAATCTGTATACGTTATGGTACCAAATGAGTCATCCATTGCGAAGGCAAAGGAATTAATTCAAAAGGTAGAGGACGGAGAAGTCTTAAACTTAGAAATGACAGAGTAATTATTATAAACAAATCCAGTAAACTAGATGGTTATAGAAGTATCTAGTTTACTGGATTTGTTTTTGGTATAATGAAAAGTATCTTTACATAAGAAA
>JAUNRX010000236.1 GCA_030539495.1 bacterium
TTGATACCTTCAAGACGTTGTCTTAAGATTTCTTCAATGATCATTGCATTTTCTTCAATATATTCATCATCTTTATCAAGGTTTAAGAATAATGTTACAAATGGCGATTGTCCGTTTGTAGTCATTAATGTATTAATTTGATATTGAATTGTTTGAACGCCGGACTTTAACTCATCCATTAAACGATCTTTGATAAACTGATCCATTAATTCTTTGCTAATTTTATCTCCGTAGCGTTCTTCGTAATGTCTTTGATATTTTTCACGACTCTTACGTAAGTATTTTCCTAAATGCTTTACATCAACACTTTGTCCACCGTACTGGCTGCTTGCTACTGCACTGATGATTTGTGTCATAACCGTACATGCAACTTGGAAGCTCTTAGGGCTTTCGATTAATTTTGCATTCATAACTGTTCCGTTTTCTAACATATCACCAATATTAATTAAACAGCAGTTAAAAATGGATTGTAAGAAATAATCGGAATCATGGAAGTGTAGAACTCCTTCTTCATGAGCCTTAGTAATCTTCTCTGGTAATAAAAGACGTTTTGTTAAATCCTTTGATACCTCACCCGCAATAAGATCACGTTGAGTCGATGCGATTACCGCATTCTTATTGGAATTTTCCTCCATAACATCTTTATTATTGCAATTGATTAATCCCATAATGGAATCATCCGTAGAATTAGATTTGCGAACCAATTCTCTTCTGTAACGATAAATAATATATGTCTTAGCTAATGTAAATTTCCCATAAGCCATTAATTTCTGTTCAATCATGTCTTGAATATCTTCTACGTGCATTTCTTCACGGCCAAGACCTTCAATTCCTGCTACAATAGATTCAATCTTGTCTTCTGTGATTCTATCATAATCCTCTACTTCAATATTTGCTTTACGTACAGCTACTAAAATCTTGTTACGATTGTACTCAGTAATGCGTCCATCCCTTTTAATAACGTTCATTTTTTTCGTTCCTTTCGTAAAAAACTAAGTTAAAGTATAGCATAGTAAAAACGGTTCGTCTAGACCCAAACACAATATTTAGTGTTGGCATTATCTTTCAAAACTATATCTTGTACTACACTTGTATGATAGGTAAACGCCCATTTTATCATAGTTTCACAAAAAGTAGTCTTTTGTCAAATAATCATTTATAATTAATCTTCATATTTTTTAGTGTCACTATTAAGAATTTCTAATAAATTATATGTACATTTTGTCGAAACAATTCACATTTGTAAATAAACAAAAATAAGAAGCCGCATTCATTCTTACATGAATACAGCTTCCAAATTAAGCATGTAATTTGTAACCGATTTGTTCTCCAAGTTTTACAACCGTTTCGATGTTCTCCTTAGAGTTCTCGAGTAAATCTACATCTACTTGAATTTGATCTTTCTTGACTAATACAACAGTCGTCGATCCACCAAACTCAAACATTCCTTTTTCCTCACCACGTTTAAACGCATGCTTTTCATGATGATTTTTAATACGTCCAATCATCATAGCACCAACTTCAACCTGAATGACTTTCCCGAAATGTTCTGTATTTAGAACCGTATATTCTCTACAGTTACGTTTGTATATATTGCAATGTTCAAGGGCAATTGGATTTACAGTATGTAATTCCCCCGGAATAAAATAATTCTCACCCTTAGTTCCATCATCAATATAGCAGTAGCGATGATAATCATCCACCGTCAAACGAAAGATCATGCAATATCCACCATAGAATTCCTTATAGATTTCATCCCCATCTAATAAATCTTCTAAACGGTATGCACTGCCTTTGATATGAAATACACTTTTGTCATTAATTTCATAAATAGACAGTTTTGAGTCACAAGGACTAATAAAGGAATTTGGATCCCTGTTAATTACTCGCTTGTCTTTCTTGATCTTTCTAGTAAAGAATTCATTATAACTGCGATAACGGCATTTCTCATATTCTTTTAAGTTAATGTTGTGATTTTTTATGAAGGATTTAATCAAGCCAGTTGATAAAAAACTATTCATATAAACGCCAACAATTTTCGAAATAAATGGCTTAGTGAGTACTTTCAACACCATTCTTCCTGGTATGGTTTTATATAAAAAGCCTAGAACCGCTTCCTGCGATTCACTGGTCGTTGTATATTCCCCATCACGATTTTTTATTACACTCATACTTTAAACTCCACCATATACCATATAAATTCTAAGATTCCTAGTACCAACAGGCCTAACATGCCTCTCATCTTTAGTTTTACAATCTTGAATTTTAAAACAAATAAAAATGCGATAATTGCTAAACTTGCAAAATAAACTTCTGTAAAGTAATTACCCATGTAACCTCTAAAAGAATACACCAATGGAAGAATTAATGCAACTGTTGTTACAGGCATTCCCTCATAATATTTTCTAGACTCTGTTGTCTGTTGTTGTCTTTCTTCTTCACAAACATTGAAATATGCGAGGCGAATAAGAGCACATAGCGTAAATGCAATTAAAATCACGTAATAAATAGGGTTACTACATTTACCTTTGATAAAGCTATATCCTACTACGGATGGTAATACACCAAAACAGACTAAATCTGCTAAGGAATCGATTTGAATACCAAATCTTTTTTCTTGAATCGTTCTTTTTCTTGTCTTTGCTACTGTTCCATCGAACATATCGCATAAACCTGCGAACATAAGAAACAGTAATGCAAAAGAAGCTCTTCCTTCCATTGCATTAAACATACCTAACATGGCACATGCTGCACCAATGTACGTTAATATTACTGTATAATTATAAAATCCTATCATTTGATTGTTTCTCCCTTCAG
>JAUNRX010000088.1 GCA_030539495.1 bacterium
ACCACGTTCTTCAATACCGTGAGCACCTTTTTCTTTTCTGAAACATGGAGAGTAAGATGTTAATGTATGAGGAAGAGTATCTTCTTTTACGATTGTATCGATATATTTACCGATCATGGAGTGTTCACTTGTACCGATTAAGTATAAGTCTTCACCTTCGATTTTATACATCATGGAATCCATTTCAGCGAAACTCATAACGCCTGTAACAACGTCGGAACGAATCATGAAAGGTGGTACACAGTAAGTGAATCCTCTATCGATCATGAAATCTCTTGCATAAGAAATTACTGCAGAGTGAAGTCTTGCAACATCTCCCATTAAGTAGTAGAAACCGTTACCTGCTACTTTACGAGCTGCATCAAGGTCTAAGCCTTCGAAGCTTTCCATGATTTCTGCATGGTAAGGAATTTCGAAATCAGGAACTACTGGTTCACCGAATCTTTCAACTTCAACATTTTCGCTATCATCTTTACCGATTGGTACTGATGCATCGATAATGTTAGGGATGATCATCATTCTATTTTTAACTTCTTCTTGTAATTCTCTTTCTTTTGCTTCTAATTCAGCAAGGCGATCAGCTTGTGCATTTACTTTTGCTTTGATTTCTTCTGCTTCTTCTTTTTTACCTTGTCCCATTAAAGCACCGATTTGCTTACTTAAAGATTTACGGTCAGCTCTTAATTGATCAGCTTCCCCTTTTACTTTACGGCTTTCAGCATCTAATTCGATTACTTCGTCTACTAAAGGAAGTTTTTTATCTTGGAATTTGTTGCGGATATTTTGTTTAACGATTTCAGGATTTTCTCTGACAAATTTTAAATCTAACATAGTTTAGTCCTCCAATTTCAATACAGTCATTTATGAGTTTATAAAAGCAATAATACTCCAAAGTACGTTGATGACTTTGGCGCACCAGATGTTTCTGACAATAAAAGGCCTAGTAGATTTATAGGGAAGAGTTCTAAGATAGCTTTCCTATAAATAAAAAAAGTGACAACGTGGAAATTCATTTTTCCACACACTAAAAACTAGTGCATGGGACGAATGTTTCCGCGTTGCCACCCAAATTGTCTGCTAAAAGCAAACCTCTTTATAAGTACGTTAAAGGGTACTAACCTTCTGATTTATCACCAGCAGCTAAAAAAGTGGAACGATTTTTACAAGTACCGATTCACACCAACCATCGGCTCTCTGAGACTCTTTCAAATCATAGCTTTTCTCATTGCTTATTTCTCATATTTACATTTTCACTCATTATATAACCTTTTATTTCATTTTGCAAGCAGAAAGTTTAAATAACATTACATCGTATGGCTCCATTACAATTTCACTCTCTAATACTGCCGGCTGTTTAGTCAAAAGATTGGTTGCTTGGCCCTTTATTTCACCAAGGCTAACACTTTTTCTCTTGTTTTCAGCATTTAATAACACGATTACTGTTTCTTTCTTATATTCTCTCTTAAAGACCAACTGCTTATTGGTAATGGACACCGTTTCATAACCACCATACTGGAGAGCCTTTTCCTGTTTATATATGCTGATCAACAACTTATTAAGCAAGAAATGCTCATTTTTCACAGGCGCTTTCAGCTTTGGACGCAGCTTATAATCGCCATCTTTCTTATCTCCTTTTTCTGCCCATTCACTGCCATAATAAATACATGGCACACCCGGCATGGTAAAAAGAAGCGTGTACGCAAGCGGCAGTTCCTCTTTATCATTTAAAATGCTTGCAATTCTGGATACATCATGATTATCGACAAAATTAAGCAGACTTAAACTTTGGTATATTCCATTTTGTCGTTTACTAAACTGTCGATTTAAGGAATAATTAATCTCAAATAAATTCAGGTCATTTAGGCTGGAGTGTATGCCTTTATAGCACTCATAGTTGGTACAGGACTGAAGCATCTGATCATTGACAAAGATATTATAATCTCCAAATAAAACTTCCCCGGTCAAGATAAAATCTTGTTTCAAAGACGTTGTAAATGCACGAAGTCTTCGCAAGAATGACTTACTGATACAATAAGCAACATCAATACGAAGCCCATCAATATCAAATTCCTCTACCCACTGCCTGATTGCGGAAAATAAATACTCTACCACTTCTTCGTTTTCAAGATTTAGCTTTACAAGATCATAATGACCTTCCCATCCAACATATCCAAATCCATCCTTATACGGACTATCTTCCTCAAATTTCATATAGAACCAATCTTTATAACGGGAATTCTCACGATTTTTTAATACGTCCTGAAATGCAAAAAATCCCCTTCCTACATGGTTGAACACACCATCTATCATTACTCGTATTCCATTATTATGTAACTCCTCTGAAACATATTGAAAGTCTTTATTACTTCCTAGCCGCACATCGACTTTTTTATATTCCATCGTATCATATCCATGAAGCTCTGACTCAAAAATAGGATTAAATAAGATTACGTCTATCCCCAATTCTTTGTAATATGGGATCCAATCCACTACTTTACGAATTCTAGAAACTAGCTTTCCATTATTCTTTTTGGGTGCTCCACAAAATCCCAAGGGGTAAATCTGATAGATCACACTTTCCTCATACCAACTCATATCATCCCTCCTACATACTATTCATTATACACCCTGAAAGAAAGGCTTTCAAACATATAATGGTAATTTGGATGAATTTTAGCTAAAAGTTTGTTTATATTGCTCAATTCTTTTTTTAAAGTGGCATTCAAGTATAGAGCAAAATGTACAATTATTTTCTTCGTAGTCCTGGTGTGAGTTGTGCTTTTTAGGGGAATTCGAGAGAAATTTCCTAATAATCAAAAAAAGAAGCTGAACTATCCAGAACACTTCCGGATACTCCAGCTTCCTCATAAATCTGCTATTCCATAATTTTATTTAATTCATCCATAATGTATTCGACACATTCTTCTAATGATTTCTTGGAAGTATCGACAGTAATCTTTGGATTTCTTGGCTCTTCATATGGACTTGATATTCCTGTAAAGTGAGGGATTTCACCATTTCTAGCCTTTTTATATAATCCTTTGACATCTCTTGATTCACACTCTTCTAACGGCGTACTTACATGGACTTCTACAAAGTTTTCTGCTCCGATAATCTCTTTCGCATTCTCACGATCACGTTCATATGGAGAGATAAAGGACGTCGTCACAATAAGTCCTGCATCATTCATAAGCTTGGATACCTCTGCAATACGGCGGATATTTTCAATGCGATCCTGCTCTTTAAATCCAAGGTTACGATTAAGGCCAAATCGAATGTTATCTCCGTCTAAGGACATAGTATGCTTGCCCATAACCACCAATCGCTTCTCGATTTCATTGGCAAGTGTGGACTTTCCAGAACCGGATAATCCTGTAAACCAGATGGTATATGGTTTCTGATTTTTTTGTTTTGCACGGATTTCTCTTGTTACGTCCATCTGCTGCCATTTGATATTTCCATCTCTTTTAAGTGGCTGCTCGATAATACCGCAGGCTGCCGTCATATTGGAAACACGGTCAATTAATATAAAGGAGCCAAGTTCGCGATTGTTCTTAAATAAATCATAGGCAATCTTATTTCCAACAGAAATCTCACATTCTGCAATTTCATTTTTATATAGATATTCTGCCTGTTTATGCGTTCCTTCGTTAATGTCCACACGGTATTTAATATTCATAACGATTGCCGGAACTCGCATTGTGCCAAGCTTCAATAAATAATTTTTTCCTGGAACCAATCTTGTATCGTCCATCCATAACAACGATGCAGAAAACATGGTGCCTACATGAAGATCTTCCTTCGTTTGTAATACGCATCCTCTGGATACATCCACTTCCTTATCCAGCTGGATCGTTACTGCCTGTCCGCAAAATGCGTACTCTTCTTCACGATCTGTTACTAAAATGCTTTTGACATTTGCTTTTTCCTGACTTGGAAGAACGGTTACTTCTTGTCCTACTTTAACACTTCCGGATGCAATCTGTCCTTGGAAGCCACGGAATGTATAATCTGGTCGATTTACGCGCTGTACTGGCATAACAAAGCCATTCTGTTCTTCTTTTTCATGCACATCTACGGTCTCTAAATAATTTAATAAAGAGATTCCTTTATACCATGGCATACGGTCAGAATAACTTGTAATATTGTCGCCTTCCGTCGCAGATACTGGAATGGTGTAAATGCTGTCGAAGTCAAATTCCGCACATAAAAGATGTAATTCCTTCTCAATATGCGCAAACTCATTTGGATCATAATCAATTAAATCCATTTTATTTATTGCAAATACAATATGTTTAATTCCCATTAGGGCACAAATTCTTGTATGTCTCTTTGTCTGAAGAAGAACGCCTTGAGAAGCATCGACCAAAATTACTGCTAAGTCTGCAAATGATGCTCCTACTGCCATATTTCTTGTATATTCCTCATGGCCTGGAGTATCAGCAACGATAAAGCTTCGCTTTTCTGTCGTAAAATATCGATATGCAACATCTATAGTAATTCCCTGTTCTCTCTCTGCCATTAGTCCATCTAACAAAAGAGAATAGTCAATATCACCATTTCGGCTTCCTACCTTACTGTCAAGCTCTAATGCTCTTTCCTGATCCGCAAAGATTAATTTGGCATCGTAAAGCATATGTCCGATCAAGGTAGATTTTCCATCATCCACACTACCGCAAGTAATAAATTTAAGTAAACTCAACATCCTAGAAATACCCCTCTCTCTTTCTTCGTTCCATACTTCCTGCTGCTTCGTGGTCAATCACCCTGGAAGTACGTTCAGAAGAGACTGCGCTTAACGTTTCTTCAATAATCCCGTCTAATGTATCTGCATTCGACTCCATACCACCTGTTAATGGATAACAGCCGAGTGTACGGAAACGGATTTTCTTGTATTCAATCTCTTCTCCTGGCTCAAGACGCATACGGTCATCGTCCACCATAATGATATTTCCATCGTGGCATACGATAGGACGCTCTTTTGCATAGTATAGTGGTACAATTTCAATATTCTCTCTTTGGATATATTGCCAGATATCTTTTTCCGTCCAGTTAGATAACGGGAATACACGCATGCTTTCGCCGCTAAAGATCTGAGTATTATAAAGCTTCCACATTTCCGGTCTCTGATTTTTAGGCTCCCAAGCCTGTGCCTTGTTTCGGAAGGAGAATATTCTCTCTTTTGCACGAGATTTCTCTTCATCTCTTCTTCCACCGCCAAATGCAGCCGTAAACTGATATTTATCGAGTGCTTCTTTTAATGCCTGTGTCTTCATAATGTCGGTATATGCAGAACCATGGTCAAATGGATTAATTCCTTCTTCGACACCTTTTTCATTCGTATACACAAGCATATCAAGGCCGTATTTCTCTGCTACCATATCACGGAATTCAATCATTTCATGGAACTTCCATGTAGTATCAATATGTAAAAATGGGAATGGTGGCTTCTCCGGATAAAATGCTTTCAATGCAAGATGTAGCATTACGGAACTGTCTTTTCCAATGGAATAAAGCATTACTGGCTTTTCACATTCTGCTGCTACTTCGCGCATAATATAGATTGCTTCTGCCTCTAAGGCATCTAAATGGGATAACTTATTCATACTGTTCTCCTTTGTTCACTTCAATTTGGTACTCTGTACTGTAGTAGGTTCCCATTGCCCTAATGACAAGGGAATACTGATCTAATTTTAACTCTTTTAGTGGAATGACCACATAAAACTTACGGTCTTTATGAAAAGCATTGGTCTGATGGGTATTCGTGTAATCCTTTTCATAACAATGCTTTTGTCCTTTAAAAATAACCTTTTCAATGGCATGATCGACTGTCTTGATATAAAGGTAGTCCTCACGAAGTTCAATGTTTAAAATAATCTCTTGTTCCTTCTGTAATCTAGCCGCACCTATAGGATCTTTTATTTCCTTAAGAGGACTTAACTCTCCAATCATATAATCTCTTGGGTACTCTAACGGTTCCATCAATGGCTTATATACTGGCTTTAATGGATGTGCGCTGAAGAAATCTTTCTGGATTGCACAAGAATTAATGACCTTTTTTGTCTCATACTCAATCTCTAGAATTCTTCCTCGTATCTCTTTATATGTCCTCTTTAGACAGCCTTCCATTGCAAATACGCGATTGCTCTCCCTGTCATAAAATGCATTGGATCGTATTAAGGACAGTGGGATTTCAAATTGCTTGAATAAAGCAACGGTCTTATTCTTTTCATCTACCTCAAAAATATTGATATAAGATTGTTTTGCCGGATTAAACTGATCACTTTTTCGACGATTTACTTGATGGTTGTCGAACACCATATAGTAGCGCATTTCCTCTCTTGCATCAATTAAATCCTTCACTTCATGAGCCGCATGTGCCTGATAGTTCCATCGGATTTCACCAATTGGCTGTAATACCTTTTGTTCTAGCTTCTTTCCTTGCCAGAATTCCGGAATGGATAATACCCAAAGCACTTCCAGTGTAGACCAGCGGATTTTCATTACTGAATGTACATTACGCATGCAAATTAGTAAGGAATCTTCCTGTTCATTATACTGAAGGGCATTTGGATGTACCCAGTCCACCATATCACGATATTCGACACCGACTAATTCCCTCATATCAATTTCTCTGACAATTTTTCCTGTCTGACGATCAATTTCAATAAGTTTATCCTCGGTACATCCATCTAATGTATTGCTGATACAGATAAAGTTTCCATTGGGAAGTTCCTCTACAAAGTGGTGAATCCCTTTTTCGACAAGCAATGTTCTATGAATTCGACCTAATAAATCAATTTCATGTAGCTGGCATGTATGGGCATTTGCAAAGGTTGGTACTCCAATCTCTCTTTCTCCCCATAAATATCTACCATTTTTAAGTGGGAAGATACCATAGCTGGACGTGTTGACCTTAAAATAGTGTCGAATCTCAAGTTCATTATCAAATGTAAATGGATGCATTTCTCCACCTGTTATTTGTACAAGTGGAACTCCTGATTTATTATTATAGTTTCTCTCTTGAATCATTTCTGTTAAGGACTCTGCTAACTCATCTGTCTGAATATACAAGGTCTTTCGCAATTCCCTTATGCCGCCTTCTTCCATGATTTCAAGGATTACTCTATTATTTCTTCCTGGATATAGCCCATAAATGGCTACTCTATGGTTGGTGGTATAACCTGTCTCATCGGAAATATCTTGTTCTTCTGTCGTCCCTTTTACCGTAAAACAGACCTTACATGGTTTATCTGTCTGAAAGATTACAATTGCCGTTAATGGAGCAATACCATACGGATTTACAATCACTCTCGGACAACGTGCACTATAATTTCCGTTCTTTGATGCTTCCTCAATCCATGCATCTCTTGTGTAAGATAGCACCGCTTTTTGGTTTTTTGTATGTATATTGGTCTCATAACTTACAGCTAGTGTTCGCATGATACTCGGTCTGTGCTTTTGATCTAACGCCCTAATTTCCCTTGGAGTAAGTACTAAATACTGTCCCCTTGTCTTAATAAAGCGAACTGTTTTCTCTGAATAATACGATAATTGGTTTATCTGTCTTTTTATCATTTTTATCATCCTTAATTTCTATAGTAAACTTAATGATAGGTATATAATAAGGTTTTTTTATGTCAAAAATGTGATTTTTTTAGGTTTTCAAGTCTATACTTGCTTTTAGTAAAGTTAAACTCCTCCTTATAACAAAAAAATTTCTCCAATTAAGACGATTCCAAGAACTAAAATGCACCTGGCGCAAAATAACATTCTTCGTTCATTTTTTCTCCCCTGTTTGACATTCTTCATTGTACAAACCATTTATTTCTATGGTATCATGTTTTTAAAAATAAAACAAATTTGAACCCTATATTTTTCACTTGAAAGGATACTTTTGTTATGCGATGTAAGACATTTGATTTAGAAGAACTAAAGCAATACGGCTATAAATATGTTGTAATCTTGTCAGAATATAATGGAAAGCTACTGCTTAGCAGACATAAACAACGTACTACCTGGGAACCTCAGGGCGGAAAGATTGAGCCTGACGAAACACCTCTGGAAGCTGCAAAACGAGAGCTCTTTGAAGAGTCCGGTGCTACCAAGTTTAGCATTCAGCCTCTCTGTGACTACTGGGCTGGAACCGGCATGGTTGGTGAAAAAGAAACCGGTGGCTGTGGTGTTGTATTTACAGCGCAGATTGAAGTACTTGGAGATATCCCTGACAGCGAGATGGCAGAAGTTGCTTCTTTTGACACACTTCCTAACCATCTTACTTATCCTGCAATTACGCCTGTGCTTATGGCAAGACAGACTCTATATGTATCGGATTTGGACGGTACCCTGTTAAAAAGCAGTCAGACAACATCCGACTATACGAATACGGTCATTAACAATCTTGTCCAACGAGGCATGCATTTTTCTTATGCTACAGCGCGTTCCTCGGCTACTTCGACAATTGTTGCAGAAGGAATTCGTGCTGAAATTCCTATTATTGTATACAATGGTTCCTTTATTATCGATAATCTTACAGGAGAACATCTTTTAGAACAATATTTTGAAGATGATGCAGCATCTCGGATTCTTAGCCTTCTTGATGGGCATGGCATTCATCCGCTTGTCTATTCCTTTTCGAATGGCAAGGAGCGCTATCGCTATGAGGAAAGTAAGATCAATGACTGTACGAAGGACTTTATCGGAACAAGGGATGATTGTCGAAAGACTCCTGTACACACCTTTGAAGACCTGCTTGATGGCGACATCTTTCATTTTTCCTGTATCGATGAGGAGAATATATTACGACCTGCCTATGAACAGTTAAAAGAGGAATTCTACTGTACCATTGGAAATGACATCTATAGTGGAGACTGCTGGCTGGAAATCATGCCAAAAGAAGCTACCAAGGCAAATGCCATCCATAAACTTAAAGAGATGCTCGGCTGCAAGCGTGTTGTCGTGTTTGGAGACGGCGTAAATGATGTGCCAATGTTTGAACAGGCTCATGAATGTTATGCAGTTGCCAATGCCGAAGAATCGCTTAAGGAAATTGCAACTGACGTTATCTTATCAAATAATGAGGATGGCGTTGCCAAGTGGCTGGAGGAGCATGTGCCACTTCGATAAACTTTTTGTCGTTTTTTGCGTTTGGGCATATAGGAAATTTTATTCGCCATATGCCCAATTTTATCTGTATTTTCAAGTAATTTGTGTTTATTTTGGCATATAGCAATTTTTTGGTCTTTTTGTGCCCACAATTCCCCAATTTCTTGGGCAATACAAAGAAGATTTTTTTGTATATGCCCAAAATGACATAAATTTATGTAAATAGATTGCTATTTTTGGCACTATAGAGAGAAAAATTCTGTATTTGCCCAAAACTTCACATAATAGGAAACAAAAAAGGCAGCTAGCAAGTGACGGCATTTATTACCGCCACTTACTAACTGCCTTTTCTATTGTAACTGTCCTGAGTAAATATTATTTACCGCAGCAGAATTTGTATTTCTTTCCGCTTCCACAAGGACATTTATCATTTCTACCAACTTTTTTTGCTTTTGCAGCAACTGTGTTGTTCGCACTAATTCCAACTGCAGCGTCTACGTTTTCAATCGCATTCATTTCTACTGGAGAGAATCCTCTGTTTTCCCAGAAACGAGAGTTATTGTAAACGTTAACTAATAAGTCGATCACGATCTTTAATTGATCTTCTTCCATTTCGATGTCGTAATCTTCTAATACAGTGATACCTTGTTGTAACTCTTCACCGAAGCAATATAAATATTGGATTTCTGTACAGATTTTTTCTGTTAAGATATCGTCTTCGATAATGTTATGTTCAAGGTATGCAACTAACGCTTCGAATGCCATACTTCTTTCAAAGTATTCTTCTCTTGCATAGTTGATTAAGATTTCTTTGCTTGGTACGTAGTAAGGTTTAT
This sequence comes from bacterium, assembly GCA_030539495.1. GTDB lineage: Bacteria > Bacillota > Clostridia > Lachnospirales > Lachnospiraceae > KM106-2. Next base: position 9,942 of record JAUNRX010000088.1, read on the forward strand.
CTCCTTGTTTCCCAGCTAAGATTGACATTCCGTTTTCTTCTAATACAGCTTCATGAACAAATTGACCATCTACTAGTTTGTAGAAGATTTGTTTTACGCCACTGATTAGGTTGTACACTTTAAGAACTTCTTCTTCATTTGTTTGCGTTTTATTTTGTTCATTAAACGTTTTCACTACTTGTTCTACTGGAACCATACCGTACATATTTGCATTTGCTACGATGTAGTCAGCTACAAGTTGGAAACGATCTCTTTTTGTTTTAAATTCTTTTGTGAATACTTTTTCGTATACAGCTTTAATATCATCTGGAATTAAGAATTCATTTTCATCTGGATTCTCTTCATTCATGAAATAGAATAAGCTTTTATACATATATAGATAACTGATGATGTCATCTTCCACAAAAGGAACGTTCTCAGTAAGCTTTCTTTCAAATAAGGCAAGCTCTCTATTATTTGCAAAAAATACAACTTTTTGTACATATTCTTCATTAATAATTGCCTCTTCGATTAAGCTAGTAAGATCGTCTTTTTTTAATTTACTGTACCCTTTTAATCCGCTTGCTTTTGCGATTTCTCTTAGGTCAGTTACTTTCTTTTTCGCTAATAATTCACGTATTAACATCTCTTACTCCTTTAGACAAAAAAATTCATTAGTTACAATTATACCTTAATTTAAGATATTATACAACTGGAAATGAGTTAGCAATCTCCATCTTGTCTATCAGATTGTCCATTGAGCATGATTCCTATGACAAGTTATGATAGCTTTATTACATTTATTTTAAAGGAGAGTTATGGATGAGCAACTATAAAACTACGCCTTTATGGGATGATACTTTGCCCATCGACGAGCGTCTAGATTATGTCATAAAGGAGCTAACTTTGGAGGAAAAAATGAGGTGCATGACCCCTTCAAATATTGCCATTGAACGGCTAAACATACGTTCTTTCAGCTTTGGAGGAGAGGCTGCCCATGGCATTGAAGCAAGGCATGATAACGTCTACAGTCCAGGCACTCCGATCTCTACTACAAGCTTTACAGAACCAATCGGACTTAGCTATACCTGGGACTATAAACTTCTTGAAAAAGTAGGTGAGGCAATTGGAAACGAAGGTCGGATTGTATTTCAAAAAGAACAAAACGGCGGCTTAAGTCGCTGGGCTCCAACCATCGATATGGCCAGAGATCCTCGTTGGGGAAGGACCGAAGAATGTTATGGGGAAGACCCTTATCTAACCGGCACACTTGCCTCTTCCTATATTACTGGACTCCAAGGCCGGGATCCTTTCTATCTTCGAGTAGGTGCCACACTAAAGCATTTCTATGCAAATAATACGGAGAAAGACCGTATTTGTACAAGCTCCTCTATTGACCCTCGCAACAAGCATGAGTATTATTTAGAACCATTTCGTCTCGCTGTTACAAAAGGACATGCTGAGTCATTAATGACTGCCTATAATGAAATCAATGGCATTCCTGCCATGTTAAATAAAGAAGTACAGACCATCGTAAAGGATACCTGGGGCCTTCGTGGCCATGTAGTAACGGATGGGTTAGATGTTAATCAGACAGTAAACAACCATCATTATTTTACCTCTCATGCAGATACCATAAAATATGGGCTAGAGGCAGGAATTGACTGTTTTACGGATGATCCGGACTATGTATATAACGCAGTAAAAGATGCCTTTGATCAGGGGCTGATTACCGAAGAGGATTTAAACCGTGCATTACGAAGACAGTTTGCTACCCGTATCCGTTTTGGTTTGTATGATTATGATAAAACTAAAAATCCATATTTCCAGATCAAAGAGGATTTGCTTGGCTCTGACAAACATAAAGCGCTTGCTCTAGAAGCTGCTGAAAAATCCTTAGTCCTTTTAAAAAATGAAGGAGACCTGCTGCCTCTTAGTAAAGAGGACTGCTCTAAAAGGATTGGCGTGATCGGACCACTTGCAAATGTATGGAATCAGGATTGGTATGGCGGACTTCCTATGGAAAAAATAACAATTTTAGATGGACTAAAAGAATTGATCGGAACGGACCATCTTGCTTATGAAAACGGCTTAAATGAAGTAAGAATCAAAACCGGAACAGGCTATATCGGACTAGATGCTGACGGTACTGCCATCCTTACTGACCGGACACATTCTGAAGTCTTTTTACATACCGACTGGGGAAATAATGCTCATACGTTCATTTCGAAAACTACCGGTAATTATCTTAAGGCTCCGACTTATCAAGGAATCGTGACTGCTTTACATAATCAGGCCTTTGGCTGGTACATTTCGGAAAACTTTCATTTAAAACAAGAAGAGGACTTAACCTACCTTACATCGTGGAACTTCCTTCCTGTACTTGTAGGCAAGGATGCAATCTTACAAACAGGCGAAGTTACAGATGCATCAATTCCAGTCATCCTAGAACTTGAAAAAGATGGCTTACAGGAGGCAGTTAAACTTGCAAAAGACTCTGACCTGACAATTCTTTGTCTTGGCTGCCATCCTATGATTAACGGGAAAGAAGAAGTTGACCGGCCGGATCTCGACCTTCCAGAAATGCAGGAAACTCTATTAAAGGCTGTTTATCAGGCAAATAGCAATGTAATCCTTGTACTGACTTCCAATTACCCTTATACCATCAACTGGGCCAATGACCATGTTCCTTCTATTCTTCTTACCGCTACCGGCTCCCAGTGCCTTGGCCGTGCTGTAGCGAATGCGATTACAGGACGTTGTTGTGCCGGTGGACGACTTAGCATGACTTGGTATAAGGACAGTTCCTCCCTTCCTGCAATAAATGACTACGATATTATTCATTCCAATCGAACCTACCAATATTGTGAGCAAGAAGTCCTTTATCCTTTTGGATATGGATGTTCCTATGGCGACTTTACTTATGACCACTTCTCGGTAAAGCAGGAAGAGGATCAAATCCAAATTACATTTACAGTGATAAGAATTGATGAATCTGCCTCCCCTCTTGCCTGTGATGAAGTTGTACAGCTTTATGTAAGACAGCTGAATTCCAGAGTAAAACGACCAATGAAACAACTAAAAGCATTTACAAGGATTTCTTTAAAACCTCAGGAAGAAACAAAGATTACATTCACCCTTCCGCTTAACGACCTCCGCTATTATAGCACCATCGTGGGACGAATGTATCTGGAGTCCGGCAACTACTCCATTATGGTCGGAAGCTCCAGTGAAGATATCCATCTTAAGAAAACCATTTCCATTACAGGAGAACCTCGTTATACACGTAACCCTTATGACTTTACATTGGCTACCATGTATGATCAATATGAAAATGCCATGCTTTACCGTGGATATAAGGACTTAGAAGCAGTGTATCCGAAAGATGCAAAAAAACATTGTGAGCTGATTTACGAAGACTATGCCTTTACGAAACAGCCAACCATGCTTCTGCTAGATGCACATATAAAGACAACCAGTTTTGTTACGGTAACACTTGCCCATCAAATCATTGCTGCCCAGATTCTTCCTCCAACAGCCTCTTTTGAATGCTGTCCAATTCGATTTACCCACTCCGGATTGCACCTGCCTCAGGAAGGAACACTTAAGCTTTCTATTAATGGCGACTTCGCTTGTACCAGATTTCGTTTTCAATAAATTACAGCGGCTCTTTCCATCATTTCCCTATACAAAATTGGAAGAAATTTGATTATAATTAGAAATATCTATATTTTTACAGTTGTTTAGGAGAAAGCCCACATGAAGCACCAAAATTCTACACCCCATGATTTTGCAATGTTTTATCATAACTATAATAAACTGAATTATATACACTCTTCTTATTTATTTGCTGATTTAGAAATTCCCGCTACAAATCCACTGGCCTTTAATCGGGCTGAATTTTACTCTGCGATAGGAAAGGGCAATATTGATGAAGTAACTCGCATCTTATCGAAAAATTTCATATACATAATCTACAATCTGGACCAAAGTTCCCTGCGCACACATAAGAAACGGATTTACACTTCCATCGAAATGATGATTTTATTTCATATACAAAATGGAATGCCTGACGAGGTTGCAAACTATATCCGCACTCACTATATGGAGGCGTTACGGGAAACCACAACAGAACAAGATGCTAATTTGCTTCATTATGTGGCAATTTATGAAATGACTTACCTTGCTCCGCATATTAAGAAGCTGCTTACTTTATCAGAGCCTCTCAGACTCTGTATCAGTTATATGTACCGTTTGGACATGCAGAAGATTACCTTAACTACACTTGCAGACATGCTTCATATGAACGAACGCCTGCTATCCCAATGTTTTCACAAAGAACTTGGCATGTCATTTTGCACGTTCTTTCATAAGCAGCGTATTCAGGTCAGCAAATACTTACTTGTATTTACTCGTTTCACTCCGGTTATCATTGCCCAAATGCTTCACTATACCTCGGATACTTATTACTGTAAATTATTCAAAGACATTACAGGAGTGTCCCCAACAGACTTTCGAAAACAATTCCAAGGAGAGAAAGTTTGTCTGCAGGCAATATAAAAAAGTGTCTTCGACATGCTCAGCTCCCCATCCCTCATTCATGAGGGTACAAAACCTTTAAGTCGAAGAAACTTTGCCGGCGCCAAAGCTCGAGGGATAACAGGCCTTTGGGCATATATGAAATTTGTTGGCCGTTTTTGCCCAATTTCCTCACTATTTTTTGTAAATTTATGAGATTTTGGGCATATACAGATTTTTTCACTTTTATATGCCCAGACTTCGACAAGTTCTGTGGGCATTCTCAATTACTAATTCTTGTATATGCCCAAACGTTCACAAACAAATACTCTTTTGACACCCTAATCCTATACAGAACAAAAGTGTGCATTGTGCACCCGGTTT
>JAUNRX010000010.1:0-1602 GCA_030539495.1 bacterium
TGATCTCTGTTTACTTCTATGTATCCTAGCTTTTTGTAAAAAGCATTGGTTCTTGTATTCCATATTGGTGTGTCTAATTTCACAAAACGAGTCTTTGGATTAAGCTTCTCCAACAATATCATAAGCTGTGTTCCATATCCTTTTCTAAAACAAGCTGGATCCACAAAAATCCTGCCTATGTATGTAACTTCTCTTTTATTTGGTTCTTCAAATATAATGGCGCCACCAACAATCTTTTCATCCTCTATTGCCGTATATAAATGCTGCTCTTTCACCATTTCTAGGTGCCACTCTTTAGAGTCGTAATTGGGAGGTCCTCCCGCTTTGGTTGCACCAACCGTGACATCACTATCAAATGCATCCTTAGAAATTCGAACTAGCTCATCAACATGAGTCGTTTCTGCTTTTATTAGCTTCATACTGCCCCCTTCTTTCCTCTAATAAATTTATCACATGCACCACAACAAGTGTACACGCAATAAACACTAAAAATTTAATTCCTTCAAGGGCATTTATGTAATTTAACATTGCACCTATTATAAAAATTCCAATAAACATAATGAGGGCTTTGTTAACTACTCTTGGATTTCCATAACGTATTTGCAGTTTGCAATACACATATACTAAGACAATCAACATTATAATGCCAGCTTCAAATACTCCTTTTATACTGCCTGGCTCACTAGGATAAATTTGAAAGCACCACATGGTATATAAATAGTATCTCAAATAATGAGGGCTTTCTTCCGAACGAAGTTCATTTTTTCCACAAACTTCTCTAATTGTAATGTTGTTTTCCACAAACGCTTTACAATTAATAACATTAATCACCAAATTTATTATGCCGCATACTGCCATAATTCCAATCGCTACTATAATTCGTTTCCTTCCAAATGCATCTAAAAAGCTAATGATAAAGGATATATTAATTACCTTTAGGAATACATCTGCTGCCGACCAAATACCCACTTTATTATGCCTTTGATAAAGTGCGTAAATTGGATTGATTGTCCAAATGATTGCAAAGAGCCATAAAAATGATACAGCAACTACTCCCCATCCGTCATAACCAATTCCATATAAATACACCAAAACTCCAGTTAAGACATAATAAATTAAGCTTGATATCCAATAAATTAATTTCATATGTACCTCTCCTCTTAAAAATAGAGCCAGTATCTATTTCTACATGGATGCTGGCTCTTTTTGTTGTCATAACTTCTTACGCTAATTTTTCTTCCCAATCTGCTTCTTTAAAGCCGATTAAGACAAAATCTTCACCAATTACTAATGGACGTTTTACTAGCATCCCATTGGTAGCTAATAATTCAAGTTGTTCTTCTTCTGACATCGTTGGTAACTTATCTTTTAATTGTAACTCTTTATATACATTTCCACTAGTATTAAAGAATTTCTTTAATGGCATGCCACTTTTTCCAAACCATTCTTTTAATTCTTCTGCATTTGGATTTTCTTCTTTAATGTCACGGTCCTCAAATGATACTTCGTGATCTGTTAACCATTTCTTTGCTTTCTTACATGTTGTACATTTTGGATATTCTAAAAATAACATTTATTTATTCTCCTTTTTCTTTTCGTTTT
>JAUNRX010000010.1:1702-8132 GCA_030539495.1 bacterium
CCGTCACGCTAGTGACATCTTCCTTTGGTGGAAGTGTCCATCCCGCGGAGCGTTCTTTTATGACCGTTAAGCGTTCTTCGCTTTGCGGTCATAAAAGAAGATGTAGACTGCCATACTTATTATAATCACATACCCTAGCACGCTATACGCATCTGGAATTTGTCCGAAGAACATAAATCCAAGGATTGCGGAAAAGATAATCTGTGAATAATCATAGATGGAAATATCTTTTGCCGGTGCAAAACAGTACGCATTGGTAATCGCAAACTGACCACCTGCCGCCGCAAGACCTGCTCCTAATAACGCAAGGAGCTGTGGAGCCGTCATCGGTGCATAATTTAAAATCAAGTATGGAAGCGTTACCACACATGAAAATGCGGAGAAGAAGAATACGATATAAGAACCATTTTCTTTACGCTTTCCTAACGCACGTACCAATGTGTAAGCAAGACCTGCTGCCATACCGCCGCCAAATCCAGCTAAGGAAGCTAAAAGTTCCATGTTTGCGAATGTTGGCTTGATTACAAATAATCCGCCGATAAATGCAATAAACACTGCCATTGCCTGCTTAAAGCTGCATTTTTCCTTTAATAAAATTGCGGAAAAGATAATCCCGAAAAATGGGGACATCTTATTTAACATAGACGCATCTGCTACTACTAAATGGTCTACTGCATAGAAGTTACCAAGGATTCCTACGAAACCACAAGTAGAGCGAAGTAATAATAATGGAAGATTTCCCTTTTTCCATTTAAATGAACCATGTTGTTTTAATAAAATTGATACCGCAAAGATCATAGCGATCAGATTACGGAAGAATGTCTTTTGTATCAATGGCAAATCACCTGCTGCTTTTACGCATACGTTCATTACAGCAAAGAAGAATGCTGCCATCAGGATACATAAGATTCCTTTATTCTTTTGTGTCATGTGTTACTCTCCTATTTTGTTTTCTTTTTAGAAAATACACTCTGCTCAAACTGCCTTTTCAAGGTACGTACTACCTCATTTGGATTGTCTCCGGAAACAACGAAATCGCTTTTTCCTTCCACGCTTCCAAAGGTCATAACCTTGTTGATCCCAATCTGTTCTGTTAAATAGCGAAGCATATTTTCTTTTGTTGCTTCTTTTTCATAAATCTTAATATAACTAAAGCCTGCATACTGGCTCGACTCATATTTGATCATTCGATATGCATCTGCATATCCTTCCCTTTGTAATTCAAGATAAATCTGTTCAATTCGTTCACTGGTATCCACCAGCATAAAGTATACCACATTCTGATTTTTGGGCAATTCTGACTTAATATAGTTGCGGTATGGAGACTTTCTTAATGTCCCAAAGATCTCCTGTTCTGCCTTATTGGTCAGTTCCTTATAATAGATTGCCCACATATCTTCAATTACAACATTTTTAAAGACATTATAACCTTTTTCCTCTATAAACGATACGATTTTTCTCGCATCTTCAAAAGGAATTTCCTGTTTGTTTAAATAATGGTTTTCATTGGTATCAAATAATACTGCACCATTCATCGCGATTACCGGAAGTTTTAAACGAACATCCTTCATTGCCTCAACAATGGATGCCGGTGTTCTCATGGATGCCACAGTAAAGTTTGCTCCATTATCCAGCATACGATTTAATTCCACCTTGCTATATGCTGTTAATGCCTGTGTCGTGGAAATCAGCGTATTATCAATTCCCGATACAAACAACGTTTCTGTATCTCTTCGTTTTGGTAAATGATAGGTCTCTAATACTAACGCAATACCAATACCGACTAATGTATCAATCACACGGTTCATTACAAAAATATACGGATTTTCATCCGTAATATGAAGGACTGCAATACTTAGATATACTACACATGCAAAATAAGACGCATTTTTACGGTCTAAAAGTACGGTTGTATAAATAAGCGGAATGATTAATAACGAAATCAATGTATAGCGTACAAATTCCCCATAATGAAACCCACTGTGCAATTCAAACATAATCATGATCAGTCCGAAAAATCCACCTAAAAAGGTCCCGATGGTACGCTGAAGCGCCATTAACTTGGTATCCTTTGTATAGGCACGAATACACCACAATACAGATAGGGCGGTATAAAACGGAGTTCCTTGTCTCCCTCTTAAAAAATAAATCACAAAACCTAAAAATACACCGAAAAAGGATTTAAAAATACGCATCCCAATCGGTGGTAGTTTCTTCTTGTAAAACTTCATTGTCTACTCCTAAGCTGTCTACTCTACAAAATTTAACAATTTATTATAACCAACAAAAAAAGGATACTCAACATGTAAGATGTGGTATCCTTTTTCCTAAAACCTATTTATTTATCAATTCAGCTGTTATTTATCTAATACAACCGAAACAACATCTTGATTTTCTATATAACCGCGAGCGCTAAGTCCCAGTCTTACAACCTCACTAAACTCCTCTGCTGTTAAAGAATGAATGGAATTATCGTCTAACATTACTTTACAGGGATTGCTAAGCACACAATCTTCTGTACAACTAGGAAGCTGATACGTACTGTTTCTGCTAATTGCTCCAAGCTCCTCTAATGTATTTAAGAAACGATATACCGTTGCAAGACCAATCGCATCATCTACTTTGGATGCCTTATAATAGATTTCCTTACAACAAGAACAATCATTTTCTAAAATAATGTCTAACATAAGAAGTCTCTGCTTTGTAATTCTACAGCCACTCTCTTTTAATTTATTAATTATACTCTCTTTTTGCATTTTTCCTCCAAAACTTTAAGGCCATGTTGCTTAGTGACAGCCACCTCCGCAATCTTTACAATCACATCCGCATTGAATGGATTTTCCAGCCTTACGGTCACGAGCCATCGTTGCAATAATGCCAGACACAGCTGCAATTACTACAAGTGCTGTAGTCACTGTTCCTATGGAAACATTTCTACTCGCAAACACGGTACCTACTTGATAAATTACTAAGGATACAACATACGCTAAGCCTGTTTGATATCCAATTGCGATCAAGAACCATTTTGTATTGTTCATTTCACGCTTGATTGCCCCCATTGCCGCAAAACAAGGTGCACATAATAGATTGAATACTAAGAATGAATAAGCTGCCGTTGCTGAAACGCTGCTTGCAAGAGAGCCCCAGATTTCCACACCATCTTCTGCAACTTCGCCAAATCCATAAAGTACGCCAAAGGTTCCAACTACGTTTTCTTTTGCAATTAAACCTGTAATCGCTGCTGATGCAAACTTCCAATTTCCCCATCCAAGTGGTGCAAAGATTGGAGCAATTACTCCACCGATTGCAGCAAGTAAGCTGTCATTCATGTCTTCTACCATGGCAAAGCTTCCACTTGTAAATCCGAAATTCTGTAAGAACCAGATCACGATTGTTGATAATAAGATAATTGTTCCTGCTTTCTTTACAAAAGAGGACGCTCTTTCCCACATGCTTCTCATTACATTTGTAATGGTTGGCATATGATAGGCTGGGAGTTCCATTACAAATGGTGCCACATCGCCAGCAAATAATTTTGTTTTCTTTAAGATAATGCCCGAGCATACGACTGCTGCAATTCCTACGAAATAAGCACTTGGCGCTACCCACCAAGCTCCGTCAAATAATGCTCCTGCAATTAATGCGATAATTGGTAATTTTGCCCCACAAGGGATAAATGTTGTTGTCATAATCGTCATTTTACGATCACGATCACTTTCAATAGTACGGGATGCCATAATTCCAGGCACTCCACAACCACTGCCGATTAACATCGGAATAAAGGATTTTCCTGATAATCCAAATTTGCGGAATACGCGGTCCATAATAAATGCAACACGTGCCATATATCCGCAAGCTTCTAAGAATGCTAGAAAGATAAATAAAATCATCATCTGTGGCACGAAGCCAAGTACGGCACCAACACCACCAATAATTCCGTCAAGAATCAAGCTTTGTAACCAGTCGGCACAGCCAATGCTTGTAAGAAGGTTTTCTACAAGCACCGGGATACCAGGAATGTCTAAGCCAAATAAACTCCATCCCTCGCCGAACACACCGTCATTTGCCCAATCTGTTGCCCATGTTCCTACCGTTGTAACGGATACATAGTAAACAAGGAACATAATTGCTGCAAAGATTGGAAGCGCTAAGATACGGTTGGTAACAATCTTATCAATCTTATCGGAAAGCGTCTGATTATTCGTTCTTTCTTTTTTCTCATAACAGCTTTTTATAATCGATGAAATATACTGATAGCGTTCATTTGTCACGATGCTCTCTGCGTCATCGTCTAACTGCTCTTCAATCTCTTCAATTTCTTTTGTTATATCTGGTACATATTCTAATAGTTCAGGAAGCTTTTCATCACTCTCCAGTAACTTGATTGCAAAGAAACGTTTTTGTTCCTCTTTTACTTCTGCGCCTAACTTACTTTCTACCTTGTTTAAAATGGCTTCTAGCTCATTTCCAAACTTATGGACAGGAAGCATTTTATCTTTGCTGTTTGCAGTAGCAACCACTAAATCGGCCGCTTCCTTAATTCCTGTACCTTTCAGCGCTGAAATCTCAACTACTGGGCATCCAAGCTTCTTACTTAACTGATTAATATGTAATCTATCACCATTCTTTGCGACAAGATCCATCATATTGACCGCCATAACAACTGGAATTCCAAGCTCCATAAGCTGCGTTGTCAAATATAAGTTTCGTTCAATATTCGTACCGTCTACAATATTTAGGATTACATCCGGTCTTTCGCTAATTAGGTAATTTCTTGTAACAACTTCTTCTAATGTATATGGGGATAAGGAATACACCCCTGGAAGGTCCATAATCCTTACATCTTTATGTCCTTTTAACTTTCCTTCTTTTTTCTCCACCGTAACGCCCGGCCAGTTTCCGACAAACTGATTAGAGCCTGTCATTGCATTGAATAGCGTAGTCTTTCCGCAGTTTGGATTTCCTGCGAGTGCAATTGTGATTGCCATGTCCTTTTTCTCCTTTAGCTGTTTTCTTCTATTATGCCTTTCATTGTTAGTCTAGACTAACTTATCAGCATGACTATTCCACTTCAATCATATCCGCATCTGCTTTTCTCAGAGATAGCTCATATCCTCTTACGGTTACTTCAATTGGGTCACCTAATGGTGCTACTTTTCTTACAAATACTTCAGTTCCTTTTGTAATTCCCATATCCATAATTCTTCTCTTCACAGCTCCGACTCCGTGTAGTTTCACTACCTTCACTGTTTCGCCGCATTTGATTTCTTTTAGCGTCTTCATTGAAATACCCTCCTGTTTATTAAACTAGTATTTTATTCGCCATGTCCTTGTCGATTGCAACTCTGGATTCTTTGATATTTACAATCATATTGCCACTGATTTCAGAAACCACGGTTACGACTGCTCCAACAACAAATCCTAAACTTTCAAGAAAACGCTTGGTATCTGCTTTTCCACCCACACGTTTAATTGTGTTTTCTTCACCTGCTTTTACCATGCTTAAAGGCATTTTCCGTTCCTCTTCTTTCTTTATTGATAATCAATATCATTAATTCTTTAAGGTTAGTATAAGCTAACTTTGACCAAAATGTCAACCGATTTAATGATAAGAATTATCAAAAAGATGAATTTCTTGGCTTTCACCCACTTGACATCACTAGTGCTACTCCTTATAGTTAGTGTATTAAGTTAAATTCGATATAATAGGTAATAATGATAGATAACAAATGATTATAAATACGAAATGAGGGGTCAATATGAATATAAATGAATCTGCAGAAAATTATTTAGAGACTATACTTGTATTAAGCAGACGTCTTCCTAATGTCCGTTCCATCGATGTTGTTAATGAGCTGAATTTCAAGAAATCCAGTGTCAGTGTTGCGATGAAAAACCTTAGGGAACATGGTTATATCACCGTAGGCGAAAACGGTTTCTTATATCTTACTGATGCAGGTAAAGAAATTGCTGAAATGATTTACGAGCGTCATCATGTGCTTTCCACATGGTTAGAAGAGCTTGGCGTAGACAAACAGATTGCATCCGAAGATGCCTGTAAAATGGAGCACGTAATCAGTAAAGAGAGCTTTGAAGCGATCAAGCGCCATTTGAACCTTTAAAAGGGCTTTTGCAGCTGTAGGAAATGAGGATCGCTGGTTAAGAAAAATCTTTTTACTGTATCGAACGATCAATTTTGGGGCAGTGCATACCGCTGTTTTCCCCTTCCTCTACAAATGGGGCATATGTGTTTTTCTGTCAGACACCTTTCGGTGTTTGCCTTCAAAATACATATGCCCCATTTATAACGTCAGAGGGAAAACAGCTGGTATTGCACTAAGCCCCCAAATTGATCGTCTGTAGGTTGTGAGATTTTTCTTAACAAGCAATCATGTCAGTTTACGCCTGCAAAAGCCGTTTTACAAGGAGC
>JAUNRX010000010.1:8232-46066 GCA_030539495.1 bacterium
TTCTTAACAAGCAATCATGTCAGTTTACGCCTGCAAAAGCCGTTTTACAAGGAGCAAAAGTCGCTCCTTACTCAAATAATAAAGCTTCCTAAAAGATGAAAACCTTAAAAAGATTTGCTAAACTGAAGCTTTATGGTATTCACCTAGTCGTATTTCTTTTTTAATAACTCTCTAAACTTGTCTTCTTCTTGTTTTGTTTTAAATGCGCGTTTGGGAAGTAATGTGTAGTTCACATTTTTTTGTAGTAGGTAGAAGAACTCTTTCTTTTCACAATATCCGCTGTAGACATCCCAGCCTAGTTTGGAGGAAATCTCTGTCGTCTCAAATAAAATCGTGTTGTCTGTAAAAATCATTTGATATTCCTGGTGGTACTTTTCTGTTTTCTTAAAGATCAATTCCGGCTGTATAAATAGGATAAATCCTGTTGTCCCATAAACCAACACCAATGCTGCTAATAAGATACTTGTGAACATAGACATTCCTTCTATAAAGAACATGCCTCCCCATATTACAGGCAGTAGCGCCATAACTACCAATTCCAATTTTGTAATTCTCTTCATTATAAACTGATACAATCGGTATCCTCGAATCCATTCCTTCTTTTCATATGTAAATCTTAGTTCCATATCTCTTACCTTTCTTGTCTTATATTATCTTATCTTCTTATCCTATACTCTATTATACAAAAAAGAAGCTCCCAAGCAACCATGATGGGAACTTCTTTTTCTAGCTCAGACTACATCGAGTCCTTATTGAGTCACATTTTCACTTCCACGCTCTGTCTTTACGGTAAGACTAGAAACATTTAATACAAGAAAAGTCTCTCCGCCGTCTTCAATTTCCTCAAGAACGCCCACAACATCAATCCAGTCATTCTCCGTTGGCATTGTGCCTTTGTACATAATCTCAAAACCACACATACCATCCGTACCACAACAGCCTGGGCCGTTACGGTATACATAATGATACGTCACATTTTCTGTCTCATTCAGAATTGGCTTATACATTCCTTCAATATGGATTGTCTTGCCAAGATAGCTCTTTGGATTAATATAGATTTCATTTACCCAAGTTACATACATCTTCTCATTGATTTCGATTACTTCGCCATCTGGCTCTGGTAAATCTACCGTTTCCTGTGTCGAATTCTCTGTTGTTTCCTCTACTTGAGGATTATTAATGGATTCTTCCACTAATTTCTCCAATTCATCCGAAGAAGTTGTAATATCTTCATAAGAACGTTGAGGTTCGTCTTGTTTCGTTTCTCCACAAGCTGCAACAACAATTGCAAGGGAAAACGCAGTAACAAAAACAACTATTTTCTTAACCATGACATACCTTTTCCTTTCAAAACTCCAATTACGGAAAATACAATAAATGCAACAATATTTACGCAGACGATACTTGCTCCGGTTGGTGTTGATTTTTCATAGGAAAGTGCCATTCCTGCTAAGAAGCAGATAATAGAAACAACCATGGAACACAAAATTACAGATTTATATTTCTTACAAACTCGCATAGATGTTAACGATGGGAAAATAATTAAACTAGAAATTAATAATGCTCCCATCATTCTCATTCCAAGTACAACCGTGATTGCCGTAAGCACTGCAAGAACCATATTGTAAATGCCTGCTCTTGTTCCGGTTGCTTTGGTGAAGGTCTCATCAAACGTAACTGCAAAAATACGATTATAAAATAATACAAATAATACGATGACAAGGATCGATAACACCTTGCTTAAGGACGCATCTGCCTCGCTTAATGCCAGGATACTGCCAAACATATAGTTACATACATCGGTGTTCATTCCTGTCGTGAGGGAAATGGTCATAACACCGATTGCCAATGACCCACTGCATACAAGTGCTGTCGCCGCATCCCCTTTAATCTTGCTGTTTTCACTAATATGAAGAAGTAAGAATGCCGCAAGCACACAGATAGGAATTGCAACCTTTAGTGGTGCTGCATTAAATGCCGCTGCCACTGCAAGGGAAGCAAATCCAACATGGGATAAGCCGTCCCCAATCATAGAATAACGTTTTAATACTAAACTTACCCCAAGTAAGGATGCACATAAGGATACTAGAATACCTACCACCAATGCGCGCACCATAAATGGATAAGATAACATTTCTTTAAATAGCTCGATCATCATTTGTACCTCCTTCAAGTTCTAACTGTCCAAGGAAACGTCTTCCTTCCGGACTTTTCACGTAATCCGCAGTCGTTCCGAAAAATAACTGTCGATTGGAAACATGAAGGATATGGCTTGCATACTCTGCCGCTGCAGCGATATCGTGAGATACCATGATTACGGTAATCTTTAACTCTTTATTAATCTTATTGATCAATTCATACAATTCTGCAGTTACCATAGGATCAAGTCCTGCTGCCGGCTCATCAAGAAGGATTACCTTCTTTGTGGCACAAAGGGCTCTTGCTAACAGGACTCTCTGCTGCTGCCCTCCGGATAACTCCTGATAACATTTATTTTTCAAATGGGACATTCCCATTAATTCAATTTTCTCTAATGCATCTTTACGATCTTTTCTCGTATAAAATGGCTTCCATCCAAGGCTGTTTAGTCTTCCTGATAAGACTACCTCAAACACGCTGGCAGGAAAATCTTTCTGCGCTACTGTCTGCTGTGGCAAATAGCCAATCTCGTTGCTCTTAAGCCCATTCCCAGTGGTAATTGTTCCACTCATAGGTTTCTTTAATTTAAGAAGCCCTTTGATCAACGTACTCTTTCCTGCGCCATTTTCCCCAACGATACATAGGTACTCCCCGCCTTCCAAAGAGAAGTCAATCTCTGCAATGGAAACCTGCCCATCATATCCAAGGGATAGTTTATTACATGTAATTAAAGACATATTAGTTCAGTGCCTCCTTTAGTGTATCTACATTTTTCCACATAAAATCTGTATATGCCATGCCTGCTTCATAATCATCTTTTGAAATATTGTGACAAGCATAGAACGTAAGCACCTTGGTATTGGTTGAATCCGCAATACTGTTTGCAATATTTCCACTGCTTAACTCAATCTTAAATACAACCGGAATTGCTTCCTCTTTAATTTTATCTGTTAAGAATGCAATGGTTCCTGCACTGACTTCGGTATCTGTAGAACAGCCCGAAAATGCTGCATAGTAATCAAGTCCATAGGCATCCACAAAATAACGAAGTGGGAAACGGTCCCCAAAGATTATTGTCTTTCTTTTTGCTGTGCTTACCACATCCCCAAATGCGCGGTCTAACTTTTCTAACTCAGTAACATAAGAAGCTAGATTTTCTTTATATGCTTCTGCATGTTCTGGATCTGCTTCGGAAAATACCTGCTGCATCTTTTTTGAGATTGCAATTGCATTCTTTGGAGATGTCCAGACATGCTCATCTAACTCATGTTCTTCATGCTCATGTTCTTCGTGATCATCTTCATGCTCATCTTCATGGTCATGTTCTTCCTCTTCATGGGCATCCTGCATGCCTTCCTTATGCTCTTCCTCTACTGCATTTACACAATCAAGAAGCTTAATGATCTTCATCTGCTTGTTGTCAATGGAATCTAACACCTTATCCACCCATTTATCATTTTCACCGCCAACATAAACAAATACATCGCAGTTTTGAATGGTAATGATATCTTGAGGTGTTGGTTCATAGGAGTGAGATTCTGCACCTGGTTTTAACAATAATGTAACCTCTGCATTATCTTTTGCCACCTGTCTAGCAAAATCAAATGGCGCATAGATCGTGGATACGACCTTAAGCTTTTTATCTGCCTGACCACTTGTTGTATTGGCAACATCCTTACCGCCTGCACAGCCTGTTAACAATGCCATAACGAGCGTAAGCATAACAACAATTTTTAATTCTATTCTTTTCAATTTAAATCCTCCAAATTATAATTTTTAGTTAATCTGTCAGAGGATTTAATTCAATAATTCCACCTTTAACGTGATCAATGTAATAGGAGTTCTATGATAGTGATGAACTCTGCTTATAACTACAAATGATACAATTCCAAGTAGGAGTCCGGCCGCTAAGATTGGAAGGAGTGTCTTAAATCCTTCCATCAGATATTCTGCCATCTGAAGCTCCATACAGATTGGACACTCTCGTCTTGGACAGTGATGCTTTTTATTCTTTACAATATAATTTTCAGAAAGAAAAGGCATGAGTAAGACCAATACACATGCAAGTATTGCGATATATCGTTTTTTATTTCTCATGTTCCCTTTCCCCCTTTAACCATGATTCTATATGTATATGCAACTAGCTTGTTGCAAATGAGTTGCATTTTTCATACTATCATTTCATACTATTTCTGTCAACAATAAGAAAAAGGGAGTATTCGCTTATTAGATACTGTGCGAATGCTCCCTTTTCTCTTATTTATTTAAACATGCTTGTACTTGTTTTCTTAGTTGCTTTATATCATCCTCATTTGGATGCTGTAATGCCTGATCAAAATTTTCAATCATTCCTTTAAATTTAGGATTGTCTGGATTTTCCGCAAGCATAGATTCATAACGGGCACGAATTCCCATTGGCATCTTTCCTTGGCACATGTATTCTCCCACAACCTGATTTGTCTTAGGTATGTTTTCCTTTACTCTTCCTAAGATTTGTGTAAAGTACTCACTTCCGCCACCAAATCCTGCGGTACCAAATAAAAAGATCTTTTTATTTTGAAGGCTTGCTAAGAATTCTTTCATATCTTCTGTACAACTTCCTTTATCCGTCCAAAATCCTGCAAAGATAAGTTCTGCTTCTTTTGCTTTCTCATCTGGCCCTTCAAATAGGCATGCCTCTTTTCCTACAATATCCTGAATTGCCTCTGCAAGCATCTTTGTATTTCCTGTCTTACTGCTAATTACAATAGCACTCTTCATAATTCAAACCGATCCTTTCATACTATTTTTTATCTATCCTATTCCAATTCGACATAGAATGCAATCCTTATTCCGATTTACTTAGGCCTAATTCCTTATTTCTAAAACTTGCAAGTTTTTTTTACAGTTTTATAATAAGAGAATAGCTATTATTTGGAAAGGAGTTCTACATGAAAAATAAGTTTAAATTTGTTCTACTTGGCCTGCTCATGATTTTACTGCTTCAATTTACGGGAGTCACTGCCAATGCTACAGAGGCCACCCAGTCGAAAACAGGGCTGCAGCCACCCACTCTTAGTATGGCAACTGAAGCACAATCCAGTAACCTTTTTCAAGGAAAACGCTCCAGCTACTATAATTCCCCATGGGAAAAATACTCAAGCTATTATTACTATAATAAAATGAATGCAAATGAAAGGGCAGTCTATGACCAATTAAATTCCATGTGTCTTTACTATCTAGATAATCCAGGAAACTTCTCTAACAGCACGACTCCTTATGTCTCCTATTCCGGACTTAAGGCTCAAAATGTATACAATGTTGCACTAATCTTTTTCTACTCAAATCCACAATATTTTTATTTGCAGCCAGGCTTCTCTATCTATTATTATACCAAAGGCTCCATTGACCAATGCAAAGGACGAATTGCCATCTATGTTTACGATACCTTTAAAACTGGCTCAAAACGTGTTACTGCAGCAAATAATCTAAAAAAAGCAATCGATACATATGTCCCACTTATTCAAAAAGAAGATGGGCTACAAAATAAAGTACAAAAAGCTCATGATTTAATTACGGAAATGACTATTTATAAAGCTTCTACCTATGATCAAAGTGCCTATAGCACCTTTATTGAACATAAAACCGTGTGCGCCGGATATGCCGCTGCCTTCTCCATTCTTTGTAATGCTGTGGGCATTGATACTACCGTTGTTACAAGTAATTCACATGCCTGGAACAACATACGGTTAAATGATTCCTGGTACACCATGGACTGTACATGGGATGATTTAGATGGTAAATCCTACGATGGAAAGAATAGCTACCAACGATGGTATCTCTTTTTTAACCGCAGCAATGCGTTCTTAGAGAAAAATGATCAAGACGCCGCTCATGTGCCTGCCTCCTATTGGAATGGCTACCTTGCCCTCTGTACCTTAGACTCTAAGGCAACCTACACTAGCTGCGGAACCATTGAAACTCCATCGAAAACTGTACAGGCACCTGTCATTACCGTAAAAAATGGAAATAATAAAAATACAGTCACCATTACTTCCTCAACACCAAATACAACCATTTACTATACACTAAATGGAACAGATCCTTCGGCTTCTGCATCGAAATGTTACCAATATACCGGACCGCTCACCCTTACCAAAAGTTCTACAATCAAGGCCATTGCCATCCACAATACACTTTATGACAGCAAGGTTAGTACTGTGGCGCAAAAGGTAATCCTATATCATGCCTTCCAGCCTTCGATCGCATCTCAGCCAGCTTCCAAGACATATGCCTATGGTGATACGCCTAAGGCTCTTTCCGTAAAATCCACAGTAAGTGATGGTGGAACCTTATCCTATCAATGGTATAAGAACACTTCAAACAAGGCTGGGGAAGGTACTGCCATAAAAAATGCAACTAAGTCTTCCTACACACCATCCACTTCCACTTTAGGGACAACCTATTACTACTGCGTGATTACCAATCATAATGCTCGTGCAACTATTACAAAAACATCTGTTAAGACAAGTACGGTTGCAAAAATCGTGGTAACCAAGAAAAAGGTGAAAAGTCTGAAGATCACCGGTATTAAATCCAAGACCTATACCTCTAAGGCAATCAAACAATCCATCAAGGTAAAAAACGGTTCCAAGACGCTAAAGGAAAAAAAGGACTATAAAATCAGTTATAAGAATAATAAGAAAATCGGTACTGCAACCATCACCGTTACAGGACTCAAAAATTATACTGGAAGCCGTTCCTATACCTTTACTATTACGCCAAAACAAAATAAGGTAAAGGCTTCCGCCGCTTATCGAAAGATCAAGCTTAGCTGGAAGAAGGATGCTCAGGCAAATGGGTATACAATACAATACTCCACAAATAAGAAGTTTATCTCTGTCTACACCGCAAAGGTAACTAAGAATTCTACTACAAAAGGTTATATCACAAATCTAAAATCCAAGCACCAATATTACATCCGTGTACGAAGTTATAAAAAGGTAGGAAAAAAGACAATTTATGGCCCATGGTCAAAAACTGTCTCCGTCAAAACAAAATAATTTTTTACATTCAAGCTTGGTAAGTCTAGCGACAAGCTAAAGGGACTCCCACAATATAGTGGAAGTCCCTTTTTACTTATGGTAAGACTTTATCCTTATGGTAAAACTTTATCCTTATAGAATCTTATATACCCATACGACATCTTGTTTCATTCTATGTACGACTACTTCTATGCCACATCGGTTATACTCTTTTCCATCTTCGATCTCATGCCATCTAGCATCAAACTCACGGATTGGAATATAAGAATACGTATCTGCTGCAGCTGGATCCATAAAGTAAATCTTCTCTGCATCATATCCAACTGCCACAACATAATGACCACATGCTTGTTCTTCTTTATAATCGTGCTGTTCATCCAAGTTTCCATCCGGGTCATTGTACCATGCCTGAATTGGACAAATTACTGGGATATTCTTGTCTATGTCTGCCATCAAATCACAAATTGTCATATAGCATTTTAAATCTGCTGAAATTAGACACCAACTATCATTTTTATCATACTTGACCTGATTGATATACGATACCATCTGATCGACGCCCATCTCTAACTTATTGGTAGCCTGAAGCAAATCATTCAGTTTTTCCTCGCTCTCCTCGGAATCATCGCAATAATACTGTAAGACTGCAGCTACACAAGCCGTGCTGCAAGCATAATTTTCATCCCTATGAAATAAAGGAATTGAGACAATCTTCTTTGGTGCTGCAACCTGACGCTCCTTAGTGACATGATCATACGACATATAACTACCTCCCTATTCAATTTACACAAACATAATGAAGAAGCAAAGTCTTCCACAGTATTATTATATACGAATAGGACAAGCATTATGAGTAAAATGATTCCAATTTTCTGACTTTATTGACTATCCATACTACCTTAGACAAGCACAAAGTGTGTGTTCCACACACTCTCGCGTCTTAAGTCCTTTACAAGGAACACACACTTTGCCCGCGCCGAAGGGCAATGTCGCTGTTTTTTTCGACATCTTCCTTTCCCCTGAGTGCGCATCCTTAGCGGAGCGTTTTTTATACATAGGAGGCTTATTGAAGAGAAGTTTCCTATGTATAAAAAAGACAGATAAGAAAAACTGAACTACCCCCCAAAAGTTAGACCTAAAAATCTAACTTTTTGGGGGCAGTTCAAACTTATCTGTCTTTTTTCTAGAAACAGCCGATTAAGTGATGTAATCGAATTGGCTCATTTTTTGCTTCTGATAATTCATCAATTGTCAAAAGCTCAAATCCTTGTTCGGTTAATCCTTTTACAATTCGTTCTACACCAGCCGTAGTCGTTGGATGAATATCATGCATTAAGATAATATCACCATCTTCTGCATGTTCAAGGACATACTTCACTAAACGTTCCGTATCTCTATATTTCCAATCCTCAGTATCCTTGCTCCATAATATTTGTCCTTTATCAATGAACTGTTTGATACTATTAGTTACGGCTCCGCCTGGCTGTCTCATAATCGTTGGTACGACTCCGATTGCCTCTTTCACCTTCGCATCACATTTGTCCAGTTCTTCTTTAATCTGAGTCTTTGATAATTTTGTAAAGTTTGGATGTGTATATGAATGATTACCATACTGGCATCCTAACTCAACTGCACGTTGCATATAGGCCTTTGTTGTATTATTAATATTCTGGCCTACTACAAAGAATGTTGCATGGGCATGATACTTCTCCAGTGCATCTAATACCTCTGGAGTGTATTTTCCTGGTCCATCATCAAACGTAAGTGCCAATTGCTTTACTTTTTGAACTGTGACTGTACAGCTTACTGTCTTATCTCCAACTTTTGCAGTAATTGTAGCTTTCCCCTTTGCCACACCATTTACTACGCCGTCTTTCGATACTTTTGCAACCGTTTCGTCGGAGCTTGTCCAAGCTACTTGTTGCGTTGTTCCATTTACCTTTAACTCAACATTTTTACTAGGAGCGATTTTTGCTTCTGTCTTGTTAATGGTAATATTGCCTTCTTCAGGCTGATATGTAGGTGTTTCTGTTGTTGCAGCCGATGTAGTATTTGGTTTTGCTGAAGCCGTGGCTGTTGATGATACTTCTCCTCCTACGTTTGCAACTGGCTGGGAAAGCTTTTGTTGATCCATAAAAACTTTTGTTCCAAAGCCAATCATCACGAGTAAGATGAGACAAATTAACACTTTAAAAATGTCAATTCTTGGTTTTCTTCTTCTACTTTCTTTTTTCATTTTACTACCTCGATGTAAATTAACCCCCATTTCACTTAGTATATCCGTCTTAAAAAGGATACCATCATTAGTATTTATTGTCAAAGTTCACCTATTCCTTCTTATTCCATCAAATTTTAGATATCTTAATATATATAATGATTTTCTTAGTTTTTAAGGCATCTTAGTTCATCTTTTCTTAATAATCCATTTCTTTTAGTTGCTAAAATTAATATTATTATGTCCTCTCATTTCATATCTACCCTTTCTTTCTCTTGGTACATTGTCACACTTCGATTCATATAATAAATAAACTGTGGAAATGAGGTGTTCCATGTTTTTTAAGAATAAAAAATCAAAAGAAAATAAAAAGGAAGAAAATAATTTACACAATATGAATATATACAACCCCTATTGTCCTCCACCAATCACTGGTCCAATGGGACCTACCGGGCCTACCGGACCTGCCTGACCTAGCAGTGGTGTTACAGGGCCTGCTGGACCTTCTGGGCCTACCGGACCAAGTGGACCTATCGGATCTACCGGACCTACCGGACCTACTGGACCTGCCGGGGTTACCGGGCCTACCGGACCTGTGGGGCCTATCGGTCTTGCCGGACTTACGGGTGCTACGGGACCTACCGGACCTATCGGACCAACTGGCGGTATTGGATTAACCGGAGCCACCGGACCTACCGGACTTAGAGGTGCTACGGGACCTACCGGACCTATCGGACCTGTCGGACCTGCTGGCTCAATTGGACCTACGGGACCTGCCGGACCGATTGGTGCTACCGGACCTACGGGTTTTATTGGAGCTATTGGACCTACCGGTGCTACGGGACCTACCGGACTTAGAGGTACCACTGGGCCTACCGGACCTGTCGGACCTACCGGGCCAAGTGGTACTGTAGGACCTGCTGGAACTATCGGACCTACCGGACCTACCGGCGCTATTGGGCCTACCGGACCTGCTGGTGTTTCCGGACTCACAGGTATTCGTGGATCTATCGGTCCTACCGGTGCTACGGGGCCTACCGGACCTACTGGCGCACTTGGACCTACTGGACCTACCGGGCTTAGAGGTGCTACCGGGCCTACTGGACCTACCGGAAATGCGGGACCAAGCGGTAATATTGGACCTACCGGACCTGTCGGGCCTGCTGGACCTACGGGGCCTACTGGAAGCACCGGACCAATCGGACCTACCGGACTTAGGGGTTCTACTGGACCTACTGGACCTACCGGGCCTACCGGTGCTACTGGGTTAACAGGCGCAATTGGGTTAACCGGTGCTACTGGACCTACCGGGCCTACCGGTTCCATTGGGTTAATCGGTCCTACCGGCCCTAGTGGGCCTACCGGACTTAGAGGTGCCACGGGACCTACTGGACCTACCGGTGATACAGGACCAGTTGGTTTTAGCGATTATGCTCAATTTGCTGCTCTGGCAAGTTCAGCTGCCCCTAATACGGATATTCCTCTTACAACCAGTAGTACCTCCGGAACAATTGTAGCGCTGACGAATTCAACAACATTGACTTTAGATGCCGGATATATCTACTTAGTTACCTATGCAATTTCAGGCACCTCAACAACGGCAACATTTATACAAGTAATACCAGTAATTAATGGTAGCTTACAAACTTTTTTCTCTGCTATCAATCCTTCCACTACTGCTAGTAATAGAAATGCTTCTGTAAGCGGTTCCTTCTTAGTTACTCAAACTGCCACTGCTTCAGCAACGTTGTCATTTAGAAGCTCTACAGGCTCAACCTCTGCTAGCCTTAGCGGCGTAATTACCGTTACACCTGTTGCAATTGCTAGTTAATAAGCTGAAATTCTTTGAAATAAATGCAGGATCTTATTTGCCGACAAACTGAAAGGGCTGCCACTTATGTGACAGCCCTCAGCTTGGCGACATTCCCCTTCTGCGCGGCAAAGTTTCTTCGACTTGAAGTTTTTGCCCCCTCATGAATGAGGGATGCCAAGCCTAAGAGTTTCGAAGACACTTTGTTCTTATTCTTTTTTATCTTGTATTGCCTTTAAGGTTCCTTCAATTAAAGTAAGGTTCTCTCGCAGCCTTGGATCCCTTGGAGATAACTGAACGGCTATTTTCTGATTTTCTAAAGCTTCCTCATACAGTCCAAGATAAAAAGCTCCGACTGCTGCCAGGTCATAAGGAGTTGCATCCCACGCTTCCCCACTGTTAATGTAGCACTCCGACTTCTTTGTAATCTTTAAAGCTTCTGTAGACATAAAATAAACTGTTGTAAAGTCTCCTAATTGGTTAGCAAACTTGGCAAATTCCACGTAACCATCACGCATCCAATAAACCTCCGCAATAGCATGGTAATACCAAGAATATGCCTGATTATACTGATTTAAGGCCGCATAGGCACTGGCAATCCACCGCATTGCAGCTCCACGTTCCTCCCTCCATGTTGCAGTTTTAAGGGATAAATACTTTTTCAGCCATTTAATACATTCCTTCCAGTTTCCCTGATACATATATTCTCTTCCTAGATAATAATTCATCCGATCATCCTCTGGCATTTCCTCCACCCCAAGCTTCAATAAGGAAAGGTAGGATCCCCTAGACTTTGTAGGATCCGGGTGATGGTTTAGAACTATCCCTTTAATAAAAACTTCCTTAAAAGGACGCTTTCCCTGATACATAAGGACTTCATGACAAGGATAGACCCATCGAAATCCCATCCTTTGATGAATCTTAAAATAATTAAATTGGATAAATGGTGTTCCATCTTCATTTAAACTCCAATTATATAAGTATTTTCCCTGACATATGTCATCAGACCAAGCCGCTTCCAGCTTTTCTCTCCATCCGGGTTCAAGTATTTCATCCAAATCCGTACATACACAAATATCCACATCATCCGGAACATGATCCAGCGAAAGATTTCTTGCCACATCAAATCGCCAAGGAACGACCGGTTCCACATACACCGTTGCCCCTAACTCACGAAGCCGCTCTACCGTCTTATCCTCCGATCCGGTATCGGTTACAACAATCTGATCCGCTTCCTTCATGGAATTTATCCAGGCTTCCACAAATTGCTCTTCATTTTTGCAAATGGCATATACACATACTTTATATTTCCCCATCACCGATACGCCTCCACCTTTTCCATAATAAGCTTAAGGTTAGTTATTAAACGCTCATTTTCAGGTTCCAGACTTAGTGCACGGGTTTCATGCTCTACTGCCTTTCCATACAATCCCATAAAATAACACGCTATGGCGGCATAGTCCTCTAGATCTGGTCCATAACATTCAGTTTCCATCAAATAAGATCCGGTCTTCATTGTGCCTGAAAGTGCACGTTCGGTTACAAAATAAAGAAGTCTCCAGTCTTTCTCATCAAATGCAAATCTGGCCATCGCTAAATATGGTTCTCTTACATAAGGACATTCTCCTATAGCTCGATAAAAATAAGCCTTTGCCTCTTCTTTTATTCCTAGATTGAGATAGCAGATTCCTATAAATCGGTATGCTGCCGACCGCTCCTCTTCCCACACTGCACTCTCTAGTGCCAAATACGCCCTTAACGTATTAATACTTTCTATAAATTTCCCATAATACATATACTCTCTGCCAAGCCAAAAAATAGTTCTGTCATCGGTTGGATTTTCTTTTGCCGACAGTTCCAGCAACGGCAGATACTGTCCTCTTGATTTTGTAGTATCTGGGTGATGATTTAAAGTAATAGAATAGATATCAGCGTAACAATCCGGATCTTCTCCTTTATATTCAAGGACCTCATGAACAGGGTGTATCCAACGAAAACCATGCCTACGATGAATTTTTTCCATAACAAACTGCTTATCCGGAGAACCATCTTCATGATAAGACCAGGAGAACATATATCTTGCCCTTGTATGCTTCTTTTCCCAAACCTGCTCTAACTTCTCCCGCCACCCTGGCTCAAAGATTTCATCCAAGTCATTGCTTACGCAGATATCCACATCGTCCGGAATATGGTCCATTGCAATATTCCTTGCCACATCAAATCTCCAAGGAATGATTTTTTCTTCATACACTACTACGTGATTTTTTCGTAGTAACTCAACCGTCTTATCCGTAGATCCGGTATCGGTTACTACAATTAAGTCGGCCTCACTCACGGCCTTTACCCAACGCTCTACGTACTTCTCCTCGTTTTTGCAAATGGCATAAACACATATTTTATATTTCCCCATAGTTTCCTTACATCATTTCAATTCTCATTTAGTTTATTCTATGTAAAAGCTGTCTACATATGAGTCCTGCAGGATTCCTTTTATTATATGATTTCTTTTGCTTTTGGCTACTAACCTTTCATAAGCATAGAAAAATTTTATCGGTACATAATAATTTTGTGTTAAAAAATAGATGAAAATCTAATAAATAAAATCTAGAATTAGAAAGGATGTAACACATGAAAACATATTCCAAAAAAGTGGGTTCCATTTATATTGGAGTTTTAGTTTTTGTACTTATCTTCACTTTGTTTCCCCTGCAAAAAGGCACGCTGACTAAGGCTACTTCAGGCCGTACTGATATTCCAATGCTGATTGAAGCCAAACAGATTGCCAATGATACGGTACAAATCACGTTTGATAAGCCTTGTGATGTTAAAAAAGCAATCAAATCCAACAACTACTGGCTTCAGGATACCACCAAGTCAACGTTAGAAGGAATCGCAACCTTGGTAAAGGAGGAACAAATTAACACAGAAAATGCACTTACTCCCGATCAAGTATCAATCTCCCCTGTCGATAATTCTGCCAAACTTTATAATCTTAAGTTCAATAATCAAATTCCTGTTGGTCAGACTTATCGACTAATTGCCGGCAATATCGCTGCTCCTGATACTGCTGCTTACACTGGAAGTAATGGCTCCGTCGACTTTGTAACCAAATAAAGCGAAAAAAGCCATCACAAGAATTCTTCCTCCTTGTGATGGCTCTTTTTTATTACTTCACCTTTAAATTACGTATTGGAATATTTGCATATAATGCCGGCACCACGGTACCGTTATCCTCGATATCTGTTTGCTTAATTTCAATATCCAATGCCGATGCATCAAAATCGATGTATCTTGAAATCACTTCCATGATATCGCTTTTCATTCTCTCCATTAATTCAGGAGAACAGGTAGCACGATCAGAAACAAGTAGTAACTTCAGCCTGTCTTTGGCAACATTGCCTGAATTATTTGACCTAAAAAAATTAAGAACTCCCATAGTATCTCCTTACTTTTTCTTAATTATTTTTTCCCTTATTTTTTCTTAAACAAATGTGTTAATTTGCTTATAAATCCTTTTTTCACTTCTAAGTCAAGGAATGGAACTTCTTCACCAGTTACCCTTTTACATATATTCATATATGCTTTTCCTGAAAGACTTTCTGAACCTACTACAGGTTCTCCTCTATTTGTTGAAATAACAATTGCTTCGTCATCTGGAACGATACCGATTAATTTTACTGCTAAGATGTCCACTACATCCTCGCTGGATAACATGTCTCCACGTTGCACCATGTCCATACGGATACGGTTCACAACTAAATTAATCTGGCTCATTTCATTTGTTTCTAATAATCCGATAATACGGTCGGCATCACGAACTGCAGAAACTTCCGGAGTCGCTACTACGATTGCTCGGTCTGCACCTGCGATTGCTGTTGCAAATCCTTGTTCAATCCCTGCCGGGCAGTCAATTAAGATATAATCGAATTCAGGTTTTAATGCCTCAATAATTGCCACCATCTGTTCTGGATTGATCGCAGATTTGTCTTTTTTCTGTGCTGTTGGAAGTAAAAACATGTTTGGATAACGTTTGTCTTGGATCATTGCATCCTGAATATCGCATTTTCCCTCAACGACATCTACTGACGTATGCACAATGTCATTTTCAAGGTGCAATACAACATCCAAATTTCTTAGTCCAGTATCTGCATCTATTAAAACGACCTTTTTTCCTAACATTGCAAGTCCCGTACCAACATTAGCCGTAGTCGTAGTCTTACCAACTCCACCTTTTCCTGATGTGATTACTATTACCTCACTCATTTTTTATCCTCCGTAATCTTATTTATACCAATACTATATCGGTATATATCAATTAAATAATAAGAGTAATTCTTTATACTATAAATAGAATACCACTAGTTTGTAAAAATATCCATATTTTTTGTAACAAAGTGTATACATATCGAGTTTTGCAGGCAAAACTCGCTGCGCCGAACCCTGTCGCCTTAGCGACTTCTTCCTTTCAGGTGAGTGCGCATCCTCGCCCTTCTTTTCAGGGCGTTTTTAGGATAGAGGGGGAGTAACCTCCCCTATTTACTTCGAGTTTTGCCTGCAAAACTCGCCGCGCCGAACCCTGTCGCCTTGGCGACTTCTTCCTCTTGGGTGAGTGCGCATCTTCGCCCTTCTTTTTAGGGCGTTTTTTTAGGATAGGGGGGAGTAACCTCCCCCCTATCCTAAAAAAAGACTGCCTCCAAATTTCTTGGTAAGCAGTCTCTTCTATTACATCATTTTACACATCATTTTATAAATATAATCCTGTTGTAAATGGACGTTCTGCCACTTTTTCAAGTTCTTCTCTATAAGAAGCCATATTGTCCATAAATAGTGTGATTGAAGTATTGAAATCATCAATCGCTCTACGGTATGTCTTAATTGCAGTCTCAACATACTCTTCACTGTTGATCTGACCTTCGATCTTAAGACTATTGATTCCTGCTGCAACCATATCAGGAATACTTTCGATCATGCATAAATCTCTAGAGTTAAAGATAAATGTTCCACGTTCATTTTCGTATACTGGCATTGTTTCGCCTGGTCTTGTTACTTCTACAAGTCCAAAGGTATCGATTGGTTCATTATGGCTTACTTCTTTATCAGCAACTGCCTTGTCTAAGTAGTTACTTACTAATTGACGTCCTGAGTAAGAAATACAGAATGGTCCTTGTACGAAGCATTCCATTTCTAATTCTTCCGGTACGTGTTTTCTGATCTCTGCGATTTCCGCTAACGATAATTCTTTTGCAGAAGCAACACGTTTTGCGCCTAATTTCGCCCAGAAATTATACGTAAGATAGTTTGTGTTATTTGATTGTCCGGCAATATGAAGATCTACTTCAGGCATTACTTCTTTTGCAATTGTAAATACGCCTGGTTCGCCTACTAATAACGCATCCGCTTTAGCTTCTTTGATACCTTCTAAATAGTTCTTTACTTCCGCTAAATCATTGTTATGTGCAATGATATTTACTGTAACATATACTTTTACATTATTTTTATGAGCATATTCAATGCCCTCTTTTAATTCTTCTGTTGAAATAGTTTCTGTGTCTGCTTGAAGACCATACACTTCTCCACCAACACAAACTGCATTTGCACCGCAGTCTACTGCTTTCTTTAATTGCTTTAGACTTTCTACGGTCACTAATAATTCAATATTTTTCATTCTTTTCTTCCTTCTATATCTTTTATCCAGAAGCTATTTAGGGAGTCAACTCCTCTTGTTCTTCTAGTAACTTCTTATAAATCGGTAATTCATCCAATGTAGAAAAATAATCTGCCGGCGTTTCCGCCCTACGGATTACCTGAAAATTACCATACATATTTAATAATACCTCAGCTGATCTTAATTTTCCATTGTAATTATAACCCATTGAAAATCCATGTGCTCCTGTATCATGAATTACAAGCAGATCTCCAACCTCAACTTCTGGTAACATTCGATCAATTGCAAACTTATCATTATTCTCACATAACGATCCTACCACATCATATCTATGGTCGCAAGGCATATCTTCCTTTCCAAGCACGCTTATATAGTGGTAGGCTCCATACATGGCTGGACGCATCAGATTGACTGCACAAGCATCCACTCCAATATAGTCCTTATAAATGTGTTTCTCATGGATTGCCTTTGTGATCAGACAGCCATGGGCTCCTGTCATAAAACGGCCAAGTTCCGTATAAAGTACTATGTCTCCCATTCCTGCCGGCGTAAGGATCTGCTCATAGACTTCTCTTACCCCTTCGCCAATGCTTATAATATCACAAGGTTCCTCCTGTGGCTCATAAGGAATTCCAATGCCACCGGACAGATTGATAAAGCCAATATGGATGCCCACTTCCTCTTTCAGCCGGACTGCCAGTTCAAATAATGTTTTTGCCAAAGCCGGATAATAATCGTTGCATACGGCATTGCTTACAAGAAAGGCATGCAGTCCAAAGGTCTTTACACCTTTATCTTTTAACTCTCTTGCCGACTCAAAGACTTGTTCTTCTGTCATACCAAATTTGGCATCCTCAGGATGATCCATAATTCCATTGCTAAGCTTATATATTCCTCCTGGATTTAATCGAAGACAAATCGTATCCGGAATACAGCCAATGGCCTCTTCCAGCTTGTTGATATGAGTGATGTCATCTAAATTAATAATTGCTCCCATATCATAGGCATACTTAAATTCTTCTGCTGGAGTTTCATTGGAGGAAAACATGGTATACTCTCCACCAAGATCTAATGCATTTGCCATCATTAATTCGGTTAAGGAAGAACAGTCACATCCACAGTCATACTCCTTTAAAATCTGAATAATGCAAGGATTCGGAGTTGCCTTTACTGCAAAATACTCACGAAATCCCTTATTCCAAGAAAACGCCTCTTTGATTGCCCTTGCCGTCTCACGAATTCCTTTCTCATCATAAAGATGAAACGGAGTAGGAATTTCCTTTGTAATTTGCTCAATTTGTTCTTTGGTAACAAACGGTCTCTTCTTCATAACAAGCCACTCCTTTGCCTTCCATATAACAAATTTATATTACAGATGAAACTATTATAGCATAGCTATTTCAAATAAAAAGCTGGATTTAGGCATTAATTGCTTAATAACTGTAGTAAATCCTCTCGATTTAAGGAGGATAACTGGTTCATCTCTCCACTGATAATCTGGTCTGCAAGATTTTGTTTTTCCTGCTGCATCTGAAGGATCTTCTCTTCAATGGTTCCCTTTGCAATCAATTTAAATACCGTTACGACATTTCTTTGTCCAATTCGATGCGCACGATCGGTTGCCTGATTTTGCGCCGCAATATTCCACCATGGATCATAATGAATTACAATGTCTGCTGCCGTCAGATTTAGTCCCGTTCCACCGGCCTTAAGAGAAATTAAGAATACGTTGGTATCATCTCCATTAAACTGGTTCACTAACTGCATACGTTTCTCTTTGGAGGTTGCACCGGTAATTTCATAATGAGAAATGCCTTTTTTCTGAAGCTCCTCTTTTAAGATGGCAAGCATCGACGTAAATTGTGAAAATAACAGAATCTTATGTCCATTTTCCACTGCTGTCTCAATCAGTTCCAGACAGGTAAACAGCTTCGCCGATTCCCCTCTGTAATTCTCGTAACATAAATTAGGATCACAGCAAATCTGACGCAGTCTTGTAAGATCCGCCAGTATCTTGATCTTATTCTTTTCAAAGTCAGAATGATCCTGTTTTGCAAGACTTTCCTTTACCTTAAGCACATAAGAATCATATAGTTTCTGCTGCTCATTTTCAAACTTGGCATATACCACTTCTTCCATCTTATCCGGTAAGTCCTTTAATACGTCCTTTTTAATTCTTCGTAAAATAAATGGCTGAATCATTCGTTTTAGGCGATGAACCACTTCCTCATCCTTTAACTTTGCAATCGGTATTTCAAAGTCTTTGCGGAATTCTTCATATTTATATAAAAATCCAGGCATCAGATAGTCAAAGATACTCCATAGCTCACTTAATCGGTTCTCAATCGGTGTACCGGTAAGTGCATACTTGGTCTTAGCACGAATTAGCTTCACTGCCTTTGCCCCTTGGGTCGTATGATTTTTAATATACTGGGCTTCATCGATAATCTGATACGCAAACGTAATATCTTTATATTCTACAATGTCACGCTTAATTAAGTCATAAGAAGTAACTAACACGTCATAAGCAAAATAACGTTCAATCAGACTCTTACGTTTTTCCATATTTCCGGTAACAGTTGCTACCTTTAAGGATGGTGCAAACTTTTTACACTCTTCCTCCCAGTTGTAGACTAAGGAAGCCGGACAGACAATTAAGGTTGTCCCAGACTTTCCTTCCTCTTTTGCGGCAAGAAGCAAAGAAAGCACTTGAATCGTCTTACCAAGTCCCATATCATCTGCTAAGATACCGCCAAATCCATATTCCTCAATCATCCTAAGCCAACGGTATCCATTTTTCTGATACGTACGAAGTACATTCTTTAGTTCTTCTGGTACTTCATAATCCGCATCACCCACTGCCTTAAAGTTACGGAGCATACCTTTAAAATAACGGTCTCTCGTATAGGCAACACCTTCGCTATCCTGTAATACCTTGTCCAGATAAAGCGCACGAAATGCCGGAACTTTTACCGTTCCTTCCTTCAATTGCTCTACGGTCAAATGCATTCCTTCAATTAATTCGCTTAGTAACTCTACGGAATTCTCCTCTAAACGCAAGAAGTTTCCATTTTTCAGACGGTGATACGTCTTCTTAATTCGATAGCTTGCTAAGATTCCTTTTAACTCAGCGAAATCAAAGTCATCCGAATTGAAATCTAAATTCAGCAGATTGTTTTCTACCGAAACTCCGACAGAAACTTTCGGTGATTTCTGAACTTTCAAACGCTTAATCGTATCCGACACTTCCACTGCCGTGTACTCCATCAGCTCGCCTAATCCATGATCTAGCAAATCAAAGATGCGGTCTTCCTCCATACCACAATGCAATACCTTAAGCTGGTCATCGTAATATGGAAGGAAGTTATTTAATGCTGTCTGCACATACAGTTCCTTTGGCACATCGCGAATGCCGTCGCGCTTCTCTTCCTCATCCATAATCAGATAGCTTTTTGTTCCATAAGAAACTTCTGCCCTGCACACAATATTTTTATTTACATAATCAAAGTATGCTACAAATTCTGGCTCATCCGGAATAATTTCTTCAATCAATTCCTTCTTTTCTTCCACCACGTCTACAAACTCTTTTACATTACGTACAACTTGTTTATAGAAGGCAGGTACCTGTTCTTTCCCTATTACAATTTCTTCTCCGGATAACATGGTCTTGATAAATGGTTCCATTTTATCTCGATACGAAGTCTCTAACTCATATAGCGCCGTTCCTTGTAATAGATAGCCATGCTCTGCTCCCTCAACGTACTCCATTTGCTCACAAGAAAGTCTTACTTCCTCCATTTCATCATCTTCCTCTTCCGGAATGACATGGAGACATATTTTAGGACTTCCCTTGATGCAGGACAACGGTACTTGTTTTTTCTTTCCTGTAAACTCATTGACCTCTGTAATCGTACATCCGTACTGCGTAATCAGCTGATAAAATTCATCCATAGCACGAGCATTTAAAAGGATTGCCTTCTTAATTGAAGCCGATGTTCTTGTATACTGGCTTAACTGGTCTAAATAAAAGTTTCGCTCTTTTACCTGTTCCATAATAAATCTTGCAAAGGCTTCACCTTGCTTGCTAAATACATTCATATCATGGAGGATCTTAAGATCTTTTCCATAGGTAAGCTCTGCTCCCTGCTGCATTGCCTCATAAAAATGCTGCATATTCTGCATCACGTAAAGCTTGCTCTTTCCAATTGAGAAGCTGGCATAGGCCTTTCCGTCCACGATTTCCAGCTTCGGCTCTATCGTCACCAGCTCTTTTTCATTCAACATAATGGACTTTGCAATCTCATGTCCCTCATACTGCTTGATCATCTGGCTGATTGCACGATTGGTAGTACGCAACTTATAATGTTTGGCATAGTCTATAAAAGCAATGGTAGTAGCCGCAATATGTTTACAATATTCCATATTATAGTAAAACTTATGGGCCCTATAGTCTGGACAGCTGCATTCCGCCTGTACTACATGCCTCTCATTTACCACAATGGAAGTTCTATAATCATTTTGTTTCCCTGTAATATGCGCTGATACCATATAAGATGTACTATCAAACATTTCCATCTCAACTTCTTCAACACTCTTAATGTCAACTCTTCCCTGCTTATAATAACTCTCTCCGCACGCCCATTTGGTATGGGTAAACCCATATCTTGCGCTTTCATCTATAATATTCATTCCAACTCTTGTCCTTTAAACTGGCATTTTTACTGTAATACTAACGTATTCTTATGATTGTGTCAAATTAGCTGTTAGGTATCTCCATATCTGCCTCTCTTTATGCATTTCTTTAAACAAAAAACTCCCTGGCCCGTGTCACCAATCCACGTTCCAAGGAGCTGTTCCTTATTAAAAATATCCAAAGTAAGGCTGCCTAACAACTGCCTGCTTTACCCAGTCAATCATTGTTATAAAATCATATACCGGAAGCCCGGTCAAGCATTGGATTTCATAGGCATAAGGAGGCAAGTCACTACACTCTAGTAAGATTGCCCCAATCTCCGGATGCTCTCTTACTAATTCTAACGCAACTTCTCCTAACTCCTTAGTGAGCGCCCCATTATCAAGCGTCGTCTTTCCCCAGCGAATCGGCGCAAAGCTGTCAAGCTCGCCGATGCTCTTGATGATCAGTCGCTCAGAGCTAATCCCAAGCTTTCCTAACAACTCATCATTTAAATTTTCGCCGCTTGCTGCCAATACCGCAATCTTCTTGGATGAGGAAAGGCCAAGTTCAATGATTGGAATCTGGCACAAGCTGGATAAATAGACCGGAATGTCAACTGCCTCTGAAACCACTCGCTGAAAATGTGCAAAGTATCCACAAGCACCAATAATTGCCCGCACTCCCTCAGCCTCCAGCTCTTTTGCCGCCGCAACAATCTGCGCTTCAATGGAAGGGTCTCCTTCAAATAACTGCTCTATTTCAAAGGAAACCTTTTTATAAAGTACCGGATAAGAAAAGCTGGTCGCATTTGCCACATTTCCCGGAAGCTTAGGGTAAATCAAGTCTACTGCGATAATTCCAATAGGATACCCCGCCGTATAATGTTCTGGTACCGTATATGTCTCAGTAAGGTCACTGACATTATAAAGCATCCCTCTATGCTTCATAAGTACCCTCATTTAAATATGCAAGTAACTGCTCTTTGTCTAGCTGTCCAATTCCCAAATCATCCAAAGTCAGCCCTTCTTTATAGAAGTCTCTCCCGTTCATCACGGAGCCAAGGGTAATCATACTATCGATAACCGGAGTCGCAACTCCGTACTTTTTACCAAGCTCATGATAAATATGACATCCAACCGGAACATCTTCCGTTACATAACGATCCTTGATCGTAAATGGCCCGGTTCCATAAGCTGTTTCATACTGGTCTTCAAATGGTACCACGCAGTCATCGCCCATATATTCCGGTCCTAAAATGCTTGTTCTGGATAGGAAGTTCTTCTTTGGAAACTCCTGCACGCTTACGCCGATTGCCTTCGCAAGTGCCAATTCTTCCTGATAGAACGCATATTGCACCTCAGCAATGGATTTACAGTATGCATGGCTGTAAATCGAATACGAATATTTATCATTTCCACCAAAAATCCTTCCCCAGTTTTCCATAACCCCTACTCCAAGGATGGTTCCCGGACAATGAAGCACTGGATTGACATTGCTAAATCCAATATCAAGCACCGTATTTCCGCTTGTTGCTCCGTCTCCTTCGGTAATCGAGTCAAAGCATCCAAGGAAAGTCGAGCTTTCTAAGAAGTCCTCCTGGTCACTTAATGGCAATGCTGCGCCACGTAAGGTAATCGCACGATACACTAACCATAGTTCGGATGTCATAACACCGCCTTCTTTTGTAACACGAGCACCATATGGAGCACTTGACCATCCACCAATAATAACTTTTTTCGTACACCCTGCTTCTCTCATTTTCTTTCGAAGCTTTAAGGAGCCATAGTTATCCGGAATAATATGAACGATCATACCGTCTTCCAATACAGGTACTAACTGCTCAAAGAACGTATCATGGGCTACTGATGGCACTGCCACGATAATTAATTTACATCCCTTTACACATTCTGCAATATCGGTTGTTACCTTATGAAAATGTGCTGTCCCGGATCGTTTAAAACCATATTTATTTTTCTGAATTCCGGTAAGGGTAATTCCTGTCTTATGTAAACCTGCAAGCGTTGTCTTGGCGAAAGGTTCAATATCACAGATATGAACCTTATTTCCACCAAGTACGCAATCAGCGGCAACTGCCTTTCCAACAGCGCCTCCGCCAAGCACTGCCACTGGATATTTTTTTAACTCACTGAAATCGTACATAGTTTATTCTCCTTTTTTATCGTATTTTAGAATACTGGTACTACTGCACCTTTATAGTTTTCTTCAATATATTTCTTCACTTCTTCGCTAGTAATTGCTTTTACTAATGCTTTTGTCTTTTCTGTATTTTCATTTCCTGCTTTTACTACAACAATATTTGCATATGTTTTCGCTGCTTCTGAATCAGCTGCTTCAACTGCTAATGCATCGCTTACTTTTAATCCACCTGAAATTGCATAGTTTCCGTTAATGCATGCAATGTCAACATCTTGTAAAGAACGGGCAATTTGAGCTGCTTCGATTTCTTTGATCTTTAAGTTTAAAGGATTTTCTTTGATATCTACTACAGTTGCTTTTAAT
Source organism: bacterium (assembly GCA_030539495.1). Classification (GTDB taxonomy): domain Bacteria; phylum Bacillota; class Clostridia; order Lachnospirales; family Lachnospiraceae; genus KM106-2. The sequence goes on from JAUNRX010000010.1 coordinate 32,281, forward strand.
CCTGCATTCGAATCTAATTTGATCAAGCCTTGTGCTTCTAATAAAAGTAATGCTCTTGCTTCATTTGTCGTATCATTTGGCACTGCAACTGTTGCGCCTTCTTTTAATGTTTTTAAATCAGAGCTTTTACCTGCATATAATCCAAATGGTTCAAAATGAACTTTTGCTACAGATACAAGATTTGTCTTATTTTCTGTATTAAAATCATCTAAATATGGTTGATGTTGAAAATAGTTTGCATCCAGTTCACCTGTAGAAAGCGCTGTATTTGGTAATACATAATCATTGTATTCCACTACTTCTAACGTATAGCCGTCTTTCTCTAACTGCTGTTTCACAACACCATTTAAAATTTCAGAATGAGGAGTTACGCTTGCACCAATCTTGATTGTCTTATCGTTGGAGGATGAAGAACCACATCCTACTAGGGAACCTGCTACAATACCTACTGTTAAAATAATTGCTGTTAATTTTCTTTTCATATTAAACTCTCCTTTTTCTCTTCTTATTTATAGTTTTAATTAATCAATCACTCTTTTATCTTTTTTCGCTGCTGTCTTCATACCGATCCATTGGAAGATCTGAACGATTACTACTAATAACACAACAGTAACTAGCATAATGTCTGTCTGGTAACGGTAATATCCGTAGTTGATCGCTACTGCACCAAGACCACCACCGCCTACAAATCCGGCCATTGCAGAGTATCCAAGAATTGTCGTAATCGTAATGGTTGCCCCAACGATCATGGATGGCGCTGCTTCCGGTAATAATACTTTATAAATGATTTGGAATGGACTGGATCCCATTGCCTGTGCTGCTTCAATTACCCCATTGTCTACTTCTTTTAACGAAGATTCCACCATACGTCCAACAAATGGTGCAGCTGCAATTACTAATGGAACGATACTTGCAGTACTTCCAATAGAAGTTCCTACGATCAATCTTGTAAGTGGTAAAATTGCTACCAATAAGATGATAAATGGTACCGAACGAACCATATTAACAATTAATCCAAGGACTGCATTTACCGGTTTGCAAGAAGTAATACTTTTCTTATCGGTACTGTAAAGAAGCACCCCGATTGGAATTCCTAATACATAGGCACATAATGTGGAAACGATGGTCATATAAAGCGTCTCCAATGTTCCATCTACTAATAGTGGAAGAATTTTATTTAGTTCCATGATACTCACTCTCCTCATACTTAATCTTTATAGAATCCAGATACGTCTTAATTCTGGCTACTGCCAATTCATCCTCCGGAAGCTGTAATAACATCTGGCCAACTGCTTTGCCGCCAATGTTTTCTGTTGTTGCTCCAAGAATATTTACTACGGAATGGCACTTTAATGCTAAGTTTGCAATAATCGGTTCAAATGCCGACTGTCCGTCAAATACAATTCGAAGTACCTTCTCATTGTTAAATACATCTAATGTCTCATTTTTCGGTAAGATAAAGTCTTTTGCAATTTGAGACTGTGGATTGATAAATACTTCTTTTACCTCTCCGCTCTCTACGATCTCACCGCCAGCAACAACTGCGACTTCATCACAAATCTGCTGTACGACTTTCATTTCATGAGTAATGATAACGATTGTTACTCCTAATTTTCGATTAATGCTTTGAAGAAGCTCTAAAATCTGGTTTGTCGTATTTGGATCAAGTGCACTGGTTGCCTCATCACATAATAGGACTTCCGGATCTGTTGCTAATGCTCTTGCAATGGCAACCCTTTGTTTCTGTCCACCGGAAAGCTGTGCCGGATAGGAACCTGCTCGGTCTGATAATCCAACCAATTCAAGAAGTTCCAATGCTTTCTTCTTAATCTCTTTCTTTGGCGTTCCCGTTAACTCTAATGGATAACATACATTTGCTAATGCTGTTCTTTGAGATAATAAATTAAACTGTTGAAAGATCATTCCGATTTTCTGTCGTTCTTTTCTTAACTCTTTTTCCTTTAATGCTGTTAATTCCACGTCTCCTAAGAATACTTTTCCTTCCGTCGGTCTCTCAAGCAAATTGATGCATCGAACCAATGTGGATTTCCCTGCTCCCGAGTATCCGATGATCCCTGAAATCTTTCCTTTCTTTATATGAAGATCCATATTCTTAACCGCTGTAACTTCTCTGTCTTTCGTTACAAACGTCTTGCTGACATTCTCAAATCGAATCATATGTTTTCCCTCCTATATTTCCGATATGTTTAATAGGTTATTTTAAATGCATAACAAAGTGTGTGTTCCACACACTCTCGCGTCTTAAATCCTTTACAAGGAACACACACTTTGCCCGCGCCGAAGGGGAATGTCGCTGTTTTTTGCGACATCTTCCTTTCCCCTGAGTGCGCATCGTGCACCCGTTTTTCAGGGTGCTTTTTTTATTATTAGGGGATTTCGAGAGAAATTTCCTAATAATAAAAAAAAGACTCGCACACATTTTTCTGAATGCGCGAGTCTTAAAATTCCTAATTATTTTAAACAATAACAGGTTTTTCGCGCACTTTATTAGGCATGTAAAGACACATACCAACATTGGACATACACATCATCATATTCATTTTGTTTTCCATTTCTAAAGTTCGCATAACAATTCTCCTTTCTGTTATTGTCTCCGTGTTTCTTTTGATACTGTAATTATATTAAAGTTCAATGAAAAGTGTTAATATGCAATATCAATGGTCTGTTATAGGCTCAGCCTATAACCAAAAATGCCGATATAAGTATGATTTGCTACCAAATCAATCTATATCGGCACATTTCCGTTATTGCTCTATTAAATACAATCTTCCTGAATAACGTGGTAATAAAATATCAAAGTCCCCCATCTTAGAAGAGATTTCATTTCTCATTTTCAAATCGCTGGCAATTAATAGCTTCACCTTTCGACAATTCTCTATATGTACTCGATGTTTTAGATCATTGTCTGAAAAATTAAACACGGCCAAGATGCGTTGTCCTCCAGCCCGTCGTTCAAATGCATACGTCAACGTCTCAATGCTGTCACACTCCAGCCATTGAAATCCTTCCTGCTCATAATCGTGTGCATATAATGCAGGATATTTTAAATAAATGCGGTTTAGCTTTTTAATATAGCGGAAAAACTCGTCATGTTTTGGATACTTTAATAAATCCCAATCCTGCTCTCGCTTCTCATCCCATTCTCTAAACTGGCCAATTTCATTTCCCATAAAATTAAGTTTCTTTCCCGGATGGGCATACATATATAAATAAAGTGCCCTTGCCTGTAAGAACTTATCTTCATATAGCCCATACATTTTTTGAATAATCGTTGCCTTGCCATGCACTACCTCATCATGAGAAAATGGCAGCAAGAAACGGTCACAATAAAAATAAGACATGGAAAATGTCAGCTTATGATAATCTCGTCTTCTCTCTTCTGGCCCCACTTTAAAATACTCTAGAGTATCGTTCATCCAGCCCATATCCCATTTATAATCAAATCCCAATCCTCCACAGGACACTGGCTTTGTAACGCCTTCATAAGCTGTCGAATCTTCGGCTGTCAGCATAATGGTCGGATGGAGTCGTTTTAATCCATCATTCATACATTTAATAAAATCAATGGCGCTCTTATTTTCCCCTCTTGCCGGATTTCCCTGCCAATAGATTAAATTGCTGATGGCATCCATACGAAGTCCGTCAAAATGATACACGCTCAGCCAGTAATCTGCCGCAGATTGCAAAAAGCTTCTTACTTCTCCTCTAGAATGCATAAAGTTGCAGCTTCCCCATTCACTTACCCCTACATCGCTATGAGGATATTCATATAATGCTGTTCCGTCAAAATTAATCAGAGCATAGTTATCCAGTGCAAAATGTACTGGTACAAAGTCCATAATAACCCCGATTCCTTGTTTATGGCATTTATCTACAAACTCCATTAACTCTCCGGCATTACCGTATCTAGAAGTTGGACTGAAAAATCCGGTATTCTGATAGCCCCAGGATTCATCACAAGGATGCTCGCTTAATGGCATGATTTCTACATAATTATAGCCGCTTCGTTTTAAATAGGGAATTAGCTGATCTGCCATTTCCACATAAGTATACCAGTCCGTCTCACCCTCTGTTTTTTTTCTCCATGAACCCATATGTATCTCATAAATATTAATTGCGCTATCTTTTCCGTCCGTTCTTTCTTTCATCCAACGTTCATCATTCCATGTATGTTTTCCTAAATCTCGAATGACAGAGGCACTGTTAGGCCGAAGCTCCATTCCAAATCCATAAGGATCACAATGGTCCATACATGTATTATCTGCCTTAAATATTTTATATTTATATAGCGTATCTGGCTGTACTCCTTCCACTTCAACTTCCCAAAAGTTTCCGTCATAGATACGGTTCATTTCGGTTCCTTGCCAATTATTAAAATCACCAATTACCTGTATATGTTTTGCATTTGGTGCAAATACACGAAATACTACTCCTCGTTCTGTTAGATGAGCTCCTAAGTACTCATATGCATCAAAATTATTTCCTGTATAAAATCCATAATAGTCCATGTTAGATCCCCCTAAAGTTTAATAGCACCTTTTGTTTTTCACTCCTTTCATTATACAACAACATGGTATTTTTTTACTACTTCTTTTTGGGGGCTTTTTGCACTTTGAGTATAATGAGATTGGTTTAGAAAAATCTTTTTGTACTGCGAGAGGACAATTGGGGGACCGGCATACCGTTGTTTTTCCCTTCCTCTACAGATGGGCTTCAAATTTATGGTATAAAAAAAGCTAGTAGGATTTGTGTTTCCTGCTAGCTTCAGATTACTATTTATTGTAGCTTATTGTTTTGGATCCGAGGATGGCGTTGTAGGTTCGGGAATTGTGCTTGTGGTTGTTTGTAAGTGGTAGTGTTCTCGAACTTTCTGGTCGCATTCTTCTAGGAGGGCCGGGTGTTCTTTTAAGTAGGATTTGGCGGCTTCTCTGCCTTGGGCTATTTTAGCGTCATGATAGGAATACCAAGAACCGCTTTTTTGAATGATATTGCAGTCTGCTGCTAGATCTAGAATATCGCCTTCTCTTGAGATTCCGGTGCCGTACATAATATCGAACTCGGCTTCTTTAAATGGTGGTGCCACCTTATTTTTTACTACTTTGATACGAGTACGGTTTCCGACGCGCTCGCCTGCTACTTTGATTGCATCAATCCTTCTTACATCCATTCGAATGGAGGAATAAAATTTAAGGGCACGTCCACCTGTTGTAACCTCTGGATTGCCAAACATAATTCCGATTTTTTCACGTAACTGATTAATAAAGATTACGATACATTTTGACTTGCTTACTACTGGTGTTAGCTTTCTTAATGCCTGAGACATCAGCCTTGCCTGAAGACCGATATGACTGTCACCCATTTCACCGTCAATTTCAGCCTTTGGCACTAATGCCGCAACCGAGTCAATAACAAGGACATCAATAGCATTGGAGCGCACCAACATCTCCGCAATGTCTAATGCCTGTTCGCCGGTATCCGGCTGGGAAATATATAATTCGTCTACATCTACCCCAATATTCTTTGCGTATTTGGGATCTAGTGCATGCTCTGCATCAATAAATGCAGCAATGCCTCCGTGCTTTTGTATCTCAGCGACCACTTGTAAGGATACCGTTGTCTTACCACTGGACTCTGGACCATAGATTTCAACAATTCTTCCCTTAGGAAGTCCTCCTATTCCAAGAGCAAGATCTAGGCTTAATGAACCGGTCGGTACCACTTCCAACTCGCCAAATGCATGATCATCACCAAGGCGCATAACTGCTCCTCGACCAAAATCCTTTTGTATCTTATCAATTGCTGCTTCCAGTGCCCTCTTTTTATCCTCATTCATGCACAGTTCCCCCTCAATGCTCACGCCATCATTTAGCTACTTTTGTAGCTCTTTTATCCTATTCTCAATATATTCCTTTACCTGATCACGATCCATTTCCATTGCAATGGCCAATTCTCCGTATAAATACTCTTCTGCGCTCTTTAGATAACGATCATCCACTGCCGTAGCTTTCTTTCCATCATCAATTCGCTCCTGCTTTCTTTCATAAAGTGTCTTGATGATCTTAATCAACTCTCTGCAGTCGCAACTGCGTAGTGCTTCCTTATATTTCTGCTCACGCAGCCTTTCATCTGGAACCCAAAGGCCTCCAATTCCTAATATTTCATCGATCAGGTCTAACGTTTCTTGTTTAGTTATAACTGGTCTCATAATTACTTTTTCGTTATTTACTGGTGTAAAGACTTTGCTTCCACTAATATACACAGGAGAAAGTTCATAGTATAATTTATTCTTTTCTACTCCCGTTACATTCATTGTTGTAATGTCTTTTACTTTACAAACACCAGCATTTCCATAAATGATATACTCGCCTATTTTAAACATAACACTTCTCCTTTTTTCTTAAACCAAGTAAAGGACCAGACACCTGGATAAGCAAGTGAAAAGGCCCTAATTCCTACTATTACTGTAACAGAAAAAAACTATTTTTGTAAGTAATTTTTGTATTTACTTACAATCTTTGGTTATTTTGTTGTATGCGCAAGGCCTTGGATTTGTGAACTATTACAATACAATAGGACAACGAATGATAGTCCTAAAATTGATTACACTATAGTTGAAACTCCTATTCCTCATATATTAATTTAATGTACTATGCCCACAATGTTTTCGACGTAATTTTATATATTTCGACATATTTTGCTATTTTCCATGTACTTTATTCCATATTTACTGTATTATAGAGGTTAAATAGTATCTATTTACAAAATGAAAGGATCACGAGACAAATGACACTCAATTTAAATTTATACGAGACTATGGCCTTAGTTTCGATTGTATTTTATCTTGGTAAATTCATTCGGAACAAGTTTTCCATACTTTCAAAATACTGCATTCCACCGTCGGTTGTAGGCGGTTTTATCTTTGCATTACTTATCCTGTTACTAAAAGTAACGGATTTTGCAACCATTAATTTAGACACAACATTACAAAATATCTTTATGACTGCATTTTTCACAAGTATCGGTTTTACCGCAAGTATTAAGATTTTAAGACAAGGGGGCATTAAGGTAGTAACGTTCCTTGGACTTGCCTCATTACTTGTTATCTTACAAAATGTTGTCGGCGTTTCTTTAGCAACTGCATTCAATGAATCTCCGTTACTTGGATTATGTACTGCTTCCATTCCTATGGTTGGCGGTCACGGAACTGCTGGTTCCTTCGGTCCAATGTTGGAAGAGATGGGGATTAAAGGAGCAACCACTGTTTCCGTAGCTTCTGCCACTTTTGGTCTGATTATGGGAAGTATCATTGGTGGCTTAGTTGCCAGAAACTTAATTCTTAATCATAAATTAGTAACGACACGCGATGAAAATGATACGACTCCTCCAGAAGAAGTTGGTGATTTCAATGAAGAAAACCATAATATCTTATCTTATAAACGATTAATGAATGGTGCATGCTTCTTATTTATCGCAATGGGATTTGGTTCCATCATTTCACTGTTAATTGAAAAATCCGGACTAACATTTCCATCCTATATCGGTGCCATGTTAGCAGCCGCTATTATTCGTAACTATTATGACTTTAGAAACAAAGAGCTTATGGAAAAGGAAATTGAGACTCTAGGTGGCCTAAGCCTTTCCTTCTTCCTAACAATGGCATTAATGTCCTTAAAGCTCTGGCAATTATTTGACCTTGCAGGACCACTATTCATCATGTTATTTGCACAAGTAGCACTTGTTGGATTATTTGCCTACTTTATTACATTTAGAACAATGGGTAAAAACTATGAAGCTGCCGTATTTGCTTCTGCAACTTGTGGTTTTGGTATGGGTGCAACTCCAAATGCCATTGCCAATATGGATGAGTTAACAAACCGCTATGGTTTTGTTCATACTCCATACTTTGTAGTTCCAATCGTAGGATGCCTGTTTATCGATTTTGTAAATTCAGGTATCATTACAATCTTTGTAAACTTGTTTCGATAAAAGAAAAGTTAAAACATATACACTACCAGTTTGACTCAGAATAAAGGGAGACTCTGTAACAATGCAATCGTATTGTTGCGAGCTCCCTTTTCTTATGTTCCGTTCCTATTCCCCCCCCCACATTAATCTGTTAATGAAGTAAGCGGTATCTGTTGAATATCAAATTCAGAGTTCTTATGTAACGTAATCAACGTTCCGCCCCGCTGCGTCGTCCGTTTTGCAATTCCAGGCATTGCTACATAATCAATGGACATTCCATAAGTAAGTTTGACCCCCTTATATCCAAGACAAATCGTATTATAATGATCATGCCCTACAAAAATCCCCTTCGTGCTTTGCAGTCTGGTCACCGCATCAAACAGACTACTTCCATGATGGGATGCTGACACTCCGCCATCCGCCTCTTCCATTGTTCCAAAGTAATAGGTAACTTCCTTGCTGCCCTTCTTATATAACTCATAGGCTTCCTCATATTCCTGTAATGGAATATGAAAAAACAACAAGGAACTTATGGTCTTTCCCTGTTCCTTTGACAGCTCTTTCACTAATTTCTCATACCAATTCACCTGATCTTCATGAATATAATCATAGTCACTGCTTCCTTTGCTGACATAGGCATTGGAGTCTAATAAAAATAATGCCTGATTTAATGTCCCGTCTTGATTTTTTATCTGAAGTAACTGATTATTTCTTCCTGTAATCTGTGGCTGCTTCTGACTAAGTAACAGATTTTTTCCATGCAAGCTATAGGAATAGGGTGCTAATACTTTTGCTAACTGCTCGGCACTATGGGTAGCAACTGCCTCCGTATCATGATTACCATAAACAAAGGCCCACGGAACATTTACCTTCTCCATAAATGCTGCTAGTTCTTTAATTGGAGATGCATTATTGACCGAAAATGTAAACAGTCCCATTGGATAAATCAAATCTCCCGTAATAATGACTAAATCCGGCTTTGCTTCCCGAATTAATTTATAAACCGCATCTAAAGCTTTTACATCTTTTCGACTGGACAGCACACTTCCCGTCAAATGAATATCCGTTAATTGCAGGATTTTAAAGGACTCCTTATTCATGGTAATGGAATAGCTTCCTGTTTCTCCATCATAAGAAATCGGGTAAGATTCATGTCCCACTTCACTGATCGATTGGATATACGGACTTAGCCACCACGACTTCATGCCCATAGCAAATGACGCCAGGATTGCAAGACATAGAATTACAACAACTGCCTTCTTGTATGGACTTATTTTAATATCCAGCTCTGCATATTCATTTCGTACCGATAAAAAATACCAGCAGAAGATTGCTAAATCAATCATTGCTGCAAGAACAAGCAGGTTATTCAGCCCTGACATTCCTATGCCTGACAAATAGCAGATCAATAGAATAAGCGCCGTAAGAAACCAATATAATAAGGAAAAGCCAACCATTTTTCTCACATACCGATAAAATTGAGATTGATCCTGTTCCTTATTCAGTTTAGATACCAAATACTGTTTTACCCCATTATTACAAACTAAGAAGACTCCAATTGGCAGAATATATGAATTTCCTATTGCCAGTGCCATCATAGCGAAACATAAGATAAAGTTAACCATCATTTTCCGCTTGTAAATGCTAGAAAGTTCCTTAATATATTTTTTTTCTTCGGCTTTTTCTAGTATATTGGGCCAATTTTTCTTTCTTCTGTTTCTTTCTACCAGGATGACTATTACGATAACCACAGCTGCGATCCCTGCCACCATTTCTCTCCATAGCATATTAGGAACGATTCCTTCAGCCGCCACTACCAATAGACTGACTCCAAGGCTTATCATCAATGCAAATTCTCGTATCTCGGCAACCTGCCTCTTTATTGTCAACTTACTTTACCTCAAAAATTCTTCTCTATACTATTATATGATTTGAAAAAATCACATATGAAAAAAGGCACATCCCCCAGTTTCACCTGTGAATGTACCTTTATCTGCTTATCCTTTTAAATACTTATCTAAAATGCTTGTTGTCTTATTTACGACGTATGTGCTGCCGCCTCTTCCCTTCACATCTTCCACCATGGTCACCATAAGAATTGGGCTATCTGCTTTGGAGTCTGTGGTAAAGGAAGCAAACCACCCAAGTTCCGTACCATTTTTGTCGTCCTTGGAAGCCTTGATCTCAGCGGTTCCTGTCTTACCTGCAAGCTGGACATCCTTCCTTGCTGCACTGTAAGCAGTTCCACGCTTATCATTTACAACTTTGATCATTGCATTTTTGACTACTGCTGCATTTTCCTTAGTAAATGCATTTTTAATATAGTACTCGGTCTTTCGATTGGCATCATATTGTAAATATGGCTGCACCATGCTTCCTTCATTGGCAAATGCGCTATACATGGTCGCAAGATGTAATGGATTTACCAATACCTGTCCTTGTCCATATCCTGTATCTGCTAACTGGATTTCACCGTTAATCTCTTCTGAGTTGGAATACTGAGAGGTTGCCATCGTAATATCAAATGGTAACTTCTTTGTAAATCCAATAGCCTTTAACCCGTCCTGCATCTTATCTTTTCCAATTTTTAATGCTGCCTTTGCGAAATAAATATTATCGGAATAAATTAATGCATTTTCCATTGTAACCGGGGTAAACGTGTGCAACGTTGTAACCTTATAGCTTCCCCAGCTCTTATCTTTTTGCCAGCTCTTGCCTACGCTCTTAAAATCTTCTTTCGGATCCAGTGCGCCTGCTTGAAGTCCGACTGCCGAAATAATTGGCTTAAACGTAGATCCTGGACAAAGTACCTGACGAAAACGATTATATAGTGGTTTTGCTGCATCATCATTTAATGACTTCCATTTTGCATCCGACATTCCAAGCACAAAGTCGTTGGAATCATAGGATGGCGTACTTACAAGTGCCAATACCTCTCCGGTATAAGGGTTCATTGCAACACTACAGCTTTTATCCTTCTTGTATTCGTCATAAATCTTGCTTTGTAAGTCTGCATCAATGGTCAGCTTAATCGTTGCGCCATCATTTTTTTCCTTGGTAGCAACTGTAGTCTTTGCCTTGCCATCCTTTGTTACAATCTTAATTGCATGGCCATCGGTTCCCTTTAATTGCTTTTCATACAAGGTCTCTGCTCCGCTCTTGCCGATTACACTGCCTTCGGAATAGCCTTCCCCTGCATGCTCTTTCAATTCATCCGCGGTAATGCTTTGTACATATCCAACTAAATGAGCTGCTTTTTCACCGAGTGGATAGTTTCTTTGTTCCACCGTCGTAATCATAATTCCGTTAATCTTAAGAAGGGCCTCCTCTAACTCTTTTGCCTTTACATTCTCATCATTTGAATCTTGTGACGAAAGGGCTAACTCATCTACCTTACGTACGGTCTTAATTGGCACAAAAGAGTCGGATTTTACCCATTTTGCCTTAAGCTTTGACTGGATGGTCGCTTCACTGACTTCCAATAATTTAGCTAACTTCTTAATGTCCCCGTCTTTGTCCTTGCTCATTTTTCCAGGGATTAACCCGACGGACGAAGCTTGTCCCTCCACTGCCAGCTTTTTACCGTTACGATCCACGATTTCTCCACGCTTCGCCTCTAATGTGGAAACTTTGACTTTATCGGTTTCTGATAGTTCCGGGAAAATCAAGCTGTCACTCCAGACTAACCCATAGCCCTTGCCTTCCTCATAATGATAGGTTGCTTTATTATCAAAAGAAACCTTTCCTGCTATGGTCTCTAGCTCTTCACTATAGGACACGGTAATTTCATTTTGACCAGGCTCTGAACTCTCCCCCATCTTTACAGAAATATCACTCATCTCAATTCCTTCATAAATCTTCTTATTTCTACTTATGAATTCCTCTTTTGTGATGTCCTTTTTACTTGTATCTGCCAACATGACATACATGTTCTCATAATCGCCCTTTTTTAAATAGGATATGTAGGTCGGTAATAATTCTGCCGGCGTAGTCGTCGTAATCTTAGTCTTTTCCTCTTTCATCACATGGGCTGCTATGGTTCCTGCCATCCCCACAAATACAACTAAGACCACTAGTTCAATTATTCTTCTTGGAAGTTTTCCTGCCCTGGATTTTCTTCTTTTTCTTCTCATGGTTTCCCTCCATTCTGACGTTTTATTAATCATTTACTTATTTTTAAGTCCATCTTAAAGCTATCTCCTGTAAATGTCAAATTAGCAGGCCTTAGTTATTTTTAAGACCTACTAATTCATAAAAGGCATCTTCTGAAATAATATGAAGCGGTGCACCTTCTTGTATCAACGCCTCTGCTCTTCTTAGCTTAGTACTCTTGTTTCCCTGTAATCGTTGTTCATATTCCTTATTTCCTAAAATCAGGTACTGGGTCTTCTTTGTTACTGAGGTCCCCGTAATTCCACCACAGTTTCTGACAATCCGCATTGCATTGCCACGAACCATCTTCGTCAGTGTTCCTGTAAATACACAGACTTTATTATAAAATGGATGTTTGCCTTCTACCTGGGTGTCCACATATTCTGGATAGCTAACCGAAACCGGAGTCATGCTCTGTTCAAACTGTTCCTTGGTGCCAAACTTCTCGATTAAATCGTCTCGAAGTCTTTCATATACCTGGCTGGTCAACTGGCATAACTGCTCTGCCCGTTTACTATTTCCATAAGGAATTTCATAAAGAATGGCAAGGTCTAGAATGCTTAAGGCATAGTTTTCCTTTCTCGCCCGCTTTGCAAGACCCATCAATTCTATATAGTCATTTTCAAACGTGAGCTCTGATTGCCTGTTTAGAAATTGCAGCTGCAGGCTGATTCCATCTCCAAGAATAATGTGGTCACCAATAAACTCTTTTAACTTGTGACAAACACTGCTTCCATTTTCTGCATGATAGAGCATCTGGTTGGTAATCCCCGTCTCTAACGTAAACTTTTCCTGCACATACTGCACCGGTCCACCATCCACAATGCAGTAATCCTCTTTTTTCTCCATCTCATCAATGCTGACAAGATAATAATCCTCCGGACGGATTAACTCAGAAAATCGAGCTATTTCCTGACTATTCTTATATTTTACTGCACTAACCTCGATCATTTGATCAAAACACAGATTATCTCCCGTCTTCACCATGCCTAGCACAATATAATTGTCTGGCAATGTCAACGTAGACGCATTTGCTATCTCCTTATTGTCTGCCACTGGCTTTGCAATCTTCTGCTCTATCCCAAATTGGTCATATCGAAACTCTATACTCATGCTTGCTCTCCGTTATTCTTTTCTCGCTAATTCTACTATACCATAGGGTGGACGCAGTTATCCATTGGAAAAAGGAATCGGAATAAAAAAGAATAATTGTGCTTCAAACCGGTTTTACCTATAATAAAGCTAGAATTATTCATACGGTTACAGAGCAAATAAATAATCCAATTAGGAGGGATGAGTTATGAGTAATACTTATCAGATTATAGATGAACGTACTTGGGAACGAGCCACACACTGCATGGTTTTTCGAAATAGCATTGAGCCTGCCTTTTGTGTTACCTTTGAGCTGGATATCACCAACTTTCTGAATAAAATCAAGCAGCAGAAATACTCATTTACCATTGCAATGGTCTATGCTGTCTGTAAATGTGCAAATGAAATTGAGGCATTCCGGTACCGTTTTTTAGATGGGAACATTGTTTTATTTGAAAAGATTGATACTGCCTTTACATATCTAAAACCTGGCAGTAAATTCTCTTAGTAGCTGAGCACGCATCGTGCACCCGTTTTTCAGTATGCTTTTACTGTA
>JAUNRX010000010.1:46166-48465 GCA_030539495.1 bacterium
CTCTTAGTAGCTGAGCACGCATCGTGCACCCGTTTTTCAGTATGCTTTTACTGTACCGCTTCCAAAAATAGCTTATATTTGTTAGAATAAAACAGTCACAAACATAACCAAAGGGAAGGGACATAATAAACAATGAAACAATTTCTAACTCGTATCCGTAAAACAAAAGGACGCGTTTCTTTAAGGAGGAACGTAATGTGCAGCTTATTTATCTTACTGCTTGGCATTTGCTTAGGAATCGCTTCCAAGTATATTGATACAACTGCATCCAATCAATTTCCTGCCTGGTTTAATACGCTAGGATTTAATGATGTTTTCGATCGTTTCTGCATTTGGATCTTGCTTGCTGTAAGTATCTCCATTTATAGCCGCTCACCGATTCGAGCTGCAATAAACACCTTCCTATTCTTTACAGGAATGGTTGCTAGCTATTATGTATATTGCAACTATGTGGCTGGGTTCTTTCCAAGAAGCTACGCAATGATCTGGGTTGGATTCACTATCGTATCTCCTGTATTAGCTATTTTTTGCTGGTATGCAAAGGGAACAGGTAAGATCGCCTTTCTACTATCTGCAGGCATCTTTGCTATATTATTCAATATGACATTTTCCTATGGCCTGGGCTATTTCGATTTAAACTATCCGATCGAAGCTGTGTTTGTTTTCATTGGCATTTTAGTGCTTCATAAATCACTGAAACAGACTGGGGCAATGATCGGTGTTGGAATTATAATCGCTGCTATACTTAATATGGTTATGCCATTCCAAGTGTAATCGTTGATGATATTTCATCATAGGAAATTATACTCTAGCATTTTTTGAAACAAAACAGGTGACAGGAACTCTATCTCATGAATTCCTGTCACCTTGTTGTTTATCTATTTTCTTCTCTTAGGCGTCGGCAGCTCCTCATACATTGTTTCAATCAATTTAGTCAGGAACTCCTTATTATCAATATCCTCCACCAAAAGCATTTCTTTCGCACCTTCATATGGCAACTCGAACACAGTTTCCTCCATCAATGCAATCGCTGATTTTACAGGTTTAACAAGAAACCGGTCATCATAAATTCCACCAATAATCTTGCCTCGATAATAAATAATGTATTCTCCCATCATGGCTCTATATGTAATGTCTGATAATTCCGATAACTGTTCTAATACAAACTGTAAATAGCCTTTACTTGATGCCATAACATTCCTCCAATTCTCCTCTGATTTCATCGAACCGTTTCACTGCAAGTGGCACTTCTTTATGTACCCCGATTTGTTTCTCCATCCAGACCATGTTATACCAACGATTAAACTTATAGCCACATTGATAGAACTCACCTACAAAACGGTACCCCAAATGTTTATGGAACTGCACGCTGTTCTTATTAAGATACTCATCTTCAGTTTCCGGATATCCAATACAAGCATTTAGATTGAGTATGTTTTGTAACGCCAATGCCTGTTCTAATGCTTGATATAATTCTTTTCCGATCCCTGTCTTTTTCTTATCTTTCTGAATATAGATGGTCGTTTCCACTGCCCAGTCATAAGCTGCCCTTGTCTTAAATGGACCTGCATAAGCATAGCCTACAATCTCTCCCTCCCGTTCCGCTACCAAATATGGATATTTGCTAAGTATTGTTCTCATTCTCTGCTGAAATTCCTCTACTGTTGGTACGTCATATTCAAATGAAATAGCCGTATGTAACACGTATGGTGCATAAATTTCTAGTAGTTTGTCGGCATCTTCAATTCTTGCAACTCGAATTATTGTTTTTTTCATATGCATCCTCCAAATAAATAGTTTTTTATCTAAAATATATCATACTCTAAATACCTATACTTTTCTAATCTCACATTATAACTTTGGCCCATTTGCTCTGAAAACTCTTCATATCTCTGGCTCTCCACTATGAATTTGTAAACCTTAGTAGATATCCATTGGGATCCTGAATTAAAAATTCTTTCTGTTCTATTACTTCGTCATTTATCTGATATGTATTTACCGTTAACTCTCGATAGAATTTTAGGTTTTTCGCTTTCAACTGAATATAATAGATTTCAATTTCTTCTGTTGTAATGGAGAAGTTAATTCCCTGCCCTAACGGATACTTTAATTCTCCTACGTTCCATCCATTCTCGTGTAATTGTTCAAACATAAACTGCGTTTCTCCAAATGATAAAAACGCAAACTTGTCTTCCTCTCGTTCATATTCTAGCTGAAACCCTAAAAAATCAATATAAAATTCTTTTGTTTTCTTGATATCAAATACCGTCAATTCTGGTATCATTGCATTAAAAATCAT
>JAUNRX010000011.1 GCA_030539495.1 bacterium
TTGTAACTGTTTCTAAGTCAAAACCGAAGTAGTTTACGGCATTGTTGTAAGAAATATTAGTTACCATTTCGCTGAGTGTTTTCATATCAGCTGGGTATTCGCCGTTTTCAACCCAAGTACCGAATAAATCACAAAGGATTCTTCTGAAGTACTCATGACGAGTGTAGCTTAAGAAGCTTCTTGAATCAGTAAGCATTCCTACGAAACCAGCAAGATATCCTAAGTTACCAAGGCTGATCATTTGATTTTGCATACCTACTTTGTGATCGTTGAACCACCAAGCAGAACCTTGTTGAATCTTAGCTGTAGCAGTGGAGTCTTGGAAACATCCAAGAATAGTTCCGATTGCTTCGTTATCGTTTGGATTTAAGCTGTATATAATTGTTTTTGGTAATTCATCTGCAATATTTAATGCATTTAATAAATCAGCCATTTGTGCACTTGGAGCATAGTTGTTGATGCAGTCATATCCTGTATCTGGTCCAAGTTGTTTATATCTAAGCTCATTGTTGTCACGTTTACAGCCATAGTGTAACTGCATAACCCAACCAAGAGCGTGATATTCTTTACCAAAGAATATCATGCAAGCTGTTTTGTATTTTAATTCTTCTTCTTTTGTTACTGCTTCACCATTAAGGCGTTTTGCGAAGATTGCTTCGATTTCTTCCTCTGTTGCAGGAGAGTACATAACGTATTCAAGTGCATGGTCAGAAACTTTACATCCTCTTGTATTAAAGTAAGACATACGAGCGCGTAATACGGCTTTTAAGTCTTCAAAATTATCAATATGTTTTCCGCTTACATCATAAAGTTGTTTTAAATATGTTGTAAATTCCGGTTTTTCGATGTTCATTGCTTTGTCTGGTCTCCAAGCAGGAAGAACCTGAACGTCAAAGCTTTCATCTGCAGCAATTTTTTCATGCCATTCTAATGTGTCAATTGGATCATCGGTTGTACAAATTAATGTAACATTTGATTTTTTGATTAAGTTTCGTACGGACATATCTTTTTCTGCAAGTTTTGCATTGCATAAGTTCCATACTTCTTCAGCAGTATCGCCGTTTAAGTATCCGTCAAATCCAAAGTAACGTTGAAGTTCTAAATGACTCCAGTGATAAAGTGGATTACCAATTGCTTTTCCTAATGTTTCTGCCCACTTTTGGAATTTTTCACGGTCAGAAGCATCACCTGTTATGTAGCGTTCTTCAACGCCGGCTGAACGCATAAGTCTCCATTTATAATGGTCTCCGCCAAGCCATACTTGAGTTATGTTCTCGAATTGTCTGTCTTCAGCAATTTCTCTAGGATTGATGTGACAGTGATAGTCTAATACAGGTGTTGTTTCAGCGTAGTCATGAAAAAGTACTTTTGCAGTTTCAGTAGATAAAAGAAAATCTTTGTCCATAAATTGTTTCATAAAATAGCCTCCATAAATATGAAATTAGAATGCGGTCGTCTCTCGTTTTACAATTTCCGCTTGGAAAATAGTCTTTAGTGGAACTTGTTCATCTGAGAAAACTCCCATCAATGTTGAAACGCAGTTTTTGCAAACTGTTTCAAGCTTGTTATCAATTGATGTAAGCTCAGGATCACAACATTCAGCATAAATAGAGTTATTATAGCCAATGATAGATAGTTCTTCTGGAATGGCTAATTTTAAGGCTTTGGCGTATTTAATCGCGCCAACTGCTAAGCTATCGTCACTTGTAATAATACCCTTGAAGTCAAGTCCATTTTGTGAAAGGGAAACAAGGTGGTTTGTAACACTTTGCAAATCACCAGTAAAATAAGAAACGAGTTCTTTTTTGTAAGCAATTCCATTATCCTTTAATGCAGCCATATAGCCATCAAGTTTTTGCTTACCGCTATAAGATTTTGAATTATAAAGATATAAAATATCCTTGATTCCATTCTGAATAAGGGCGTTTGTTGCATCATAAATTGCCTGGAAGTCATCACATAAAGCGCAGTAAATATTTTCTCCGCTAAGTGCACCATTTAAAATCAGGATAGGAACTTTTTTTGCAGCAAGACGGATATAGTCATTTTTGGAATCTTCCGCCTCAACAAAATTAGATCCAACAAGAATCATTGCATCTACACGCTTTGAAAGCAGTAAATTCAAATATTTTTGCTTTCCTTCTAATTCGTATCCTGTACAGCAGAGGATTACGTCATAACCATTCTTTCTAAGCATTTGTTCTAAATAGTAAATTGCTTTTGCCAGGTAAGGGTCGGATGAATCCGCACAAGAAATACCCACTGTGTTCATAGTGTTAAGTCCAAGACCTCTTGCAAATGCATTAGGAGTGTAACCACATTCCTTAATGACTGCTAGAACTTTATCTTTTGTCTTTTGACTAACATTGGTATTTCCGTTAATAACCCTTGAAACAGTAGCAATTGAAACTCCTGCCTCTTTCGAAATATCATAAATGTTCATACATGCACCTCTTCAAAAAATAAAATGTAAGCGACTATGCTTACACCAAATTGTAAGCCCTTTCACTAAGCTTACATAGAGTATACTATAAAAAAAAAACGAATACAAGCCATAGAAATCAAAAAAATAGGCAATCGATTTTATCCTTTTTATAAGGAAAATACTATAAATTGGCCATGAAATTATACAAAAAATGAAATAGTTACCATTATGAAAATAATCTTGACGAAATGTTTGAATAGAGTTAAAATGCATGTAAGTACTTACAATAAATTTATCGCAAGAGGTAATGGGAATGAATACATTAAACAAAGAACTTGTAAAAAAGGCCAATCGACCTATTAAAGTTTTACAATTTGGTGAAGGTAATTTCCTTCGTGCATTTGTAGATTATATGATCGATGTAGCTAATGAAAAAAATGTTTTCGATGGTGATGTTGTATTAGTAAAACCAATCGAATTCGGTAACTTAGACCGCTTCCATAATCAAGATTGTGTATACACAGTTTCCTTACGTGGATTAGTTGATGGCGAAGCAACTGAAATCAATCGTGTAATCACAAGTGTAGCTGATGCAGTAGATGCTGGATTAGAATATGAAAAATACAGCGAATTAGCAAAATTAGATTCTTTACGTTTCATCGTTTCTAACACAACAGAAGCAGGTATCGTATATGATGAAACTGATCAGTTCGAATTAAACCCACCAAAAACATATCCTGGTAAATTAACAAAATTATTATTTACAAGATATGAAGAATTCAAAGGTGATGTAAACAAAGGACTTATCATTCTTCCAGTTGAATTAATCGACGACAACGGAATTAAATTAAAAGAATGTGTTCTTAAATTAGCAAAACTTTGGAACTTAGAAGAAGATTTCATTACATGGTTAAATGAAGCATGTGTATTCTGCTCCACATTAGTTGACCGTATCGTAACTGGATACCCATTTGATGAAGCAAAAGCAATCTGGGAAAAACTTGGTTACGAAGATAACTTATTAGATACTGCTGAACCATTTGGTTTATGGGTAATCGAAAGTGAAAAAGATATCAGTGGAGAATTCCCACTTGATAAAGCAGGCATGCCAGTAATCTTTACTGACAATCAAAAACCTTACAAACAAAGAAAAGTTAGAATCTTGAATGGTGCACATACTTCATTCGTTTTAGCATCTTTCCTTGCTGGAAACGATTACGTATTACAATCTATGGACGACAAATTAGTTCATGATTACATGTACAGTACATTATTTGACGAGGTTATTCCTACGTTAACTTTACCAAAACAAGATTTAGTAGATTTCGCAAACGCTGTAATCCAACGTTTCAGAAATCCATATATCAAACATGCATTATTATCAATCTCCCTTAACTCTGTTTCTAAATGGAGAGCAAGATGTATGCCAAGTTTCTTAGGTTACATTGAAGAATTTAACAAACTTCCAAAACATCTTACATTCTCTTTAGCTGCATTAATCGCATTCTACAGCGGTAATGAAATGAGAGACGGCGCGTTAATCGGCAAACGTGGAGATGAAGAATACAAGATCATGGACGACAAAGATGTACTTGAATTCTTCTTCAATCACAAAGATGCTGAAAGCAAAGTAGTTGTAAAAGAATTCTTAAGCAATGAAAAATTCTTCGGCCAAGACTTAACAAAAGAATTAGATACTCTTGAAGCTGTAACTGCTTACCTTGATGACATTAAAGCAATGGGCATGAGAAAAGCAATGGAGAAACATTTCGCATAGAGGAGATTAGTTATGCAAAAAGCAATCAGAATCAATGAGAATGATAATGTTGCAGTTGCATTACAGGACATTACTAAAGGAGAAAGCTTCTCCTTTGGTGATGTAAATGTAACAGTAGCAGAAGACATTCCACGCGGACATAAATTCGCGCTTAGAAACCTTGAAGCAAAAACACCTGTTATCAAATACGGCTTTAGCATCGGTAACACGACTGAAAACGTAGAAGCAGGACATTGGATCCATACTCACAACTTAAAGACAGGTCTTGGAGATCTTCTTGAATATTCTTACAATCCAACAGAAAAGAAAGCACTTACAAAAGAGCAAGCATATTTCAACGGATTCCGCTGGGAAAATGGTAAAGTTGGTGTTCGTAACGAAGTATGGATTATCCCAACAGTTGGCTGTGTAAACAACATTGCAACCGCAATGGCTACACAAGCTAATAAAAAGATCAAAGGAAGCGTAGAAGGCGTTATTGCATTCCCACATCCTTATGGTTGTTCCCAAATGGGTGACGATCAAGAAAACACAAGACAAATTCTTGCTAACTTAGTAAATCATCCAAATGCTGGTGCAGTATTAGTATTAGGACTTGGATGTGAAAACAGCAATGTAAACGAACTTAGAAAATACATTGGTGAATACGACGAAAATCGTGTAAAATTCTTAGTCTGTCAAGATAGCCATGATGAAATGGAAGATGGACTTGAATTATTAGATGAATTAATTGATTATGCAGCTAAATTTGAACGTGAAAAAATTAGTGCAGACGAATTAGTAATTGGTTTAAAATGCGGTGGTAGTGACGGATTATCCGGAATTACAGCAAACCCAACTGTTGGCGGTTTCTCCGATAAGCTGATTGCAAATGGCGGAACAACAATCCTTACTGAAGTACCTGAAATGTTTGGTGCAGAAACGCTTCTTATGAATCGTTGTGAAAATGAAGGATTATTCCATCAGACAGTTGACTTAATTAATGATTTCAAAAATTATTTCACAAGTCACAATCAAACAATTTATGAAAACCCAAGCCCAGGAAACAAAGCTGGTGGTATTTCAACACTTGAAGATAAATCTTTAGGTTGTACACAAAAATCAGGCAGTGCAGTAGTAAAAGGCGTATTAGGATACGGAGATATCGTAAAGACAAAAGGCCTTAACTTACTTAGCGCACCTGGCAATGATCTTGTTGCAGCTACAGCTCTAGCAGCATCAGGAGCACATATTGTATTATTTACAACTGGTAGAGGAACACCATTTGCGTCTCCAGTACCAACTGTAAAAATCTCTAGTAATTCCAATCTTGCAGGACGTAAATCCAATTGGATCGACTTTAATGCAGGCGAATTAGTAGAAGGTAAGACTATGGAAGACATGGTAAATGGATTATTTGACTTTGTACTTGAAGTTGCTTCCGGCAAACAAGTAAAGAGTGAAGAAGCTGGTTTCCATGACATGGCTATCTTTAAACAAGGCGTTACATTATAACGAAATGTTAATTTTTTAACTTGTAGGGAGTATTTGTTTCCTGCAGGAAGAAAAACTCAATAAATACGATTAGAAAAAGTAGGAGGATTTTATCATGAGTAACAAAATTATCGACGAAGTATCAAAAATTGGTATTGTACCTGTAATCGCATTAAATGATGTAAAAGACGCAGAACCTTTAGCAAAAGCACTTATCGCTGGTGGTCTTAACTGTGCAGAAGTAACATTCAGAACAGATGCTGCTGAAGAATCAATCAGAATTATGGCTGAAAAATTCCCAGAAATGATCGTTGGTGCTGGTACAGTTCTTACTGAAGATCAAGCAGACCGCGCTATGAACGCTGGTGCTAAATTCTTAGTAAGCCCAGGTCTTAATCCAAAAATCTTAGCTTACTGTGTAGAAAAAGGATATCCAATGATCCCAGGTACAGCTAACCCATCTGACGTTGAACAAGCAAT
Organism: bacterium; assembly: GCA_030539495.1. Classification (GTDB taxonomy): domain Bacteria; phylum Bacillota; class Clostridia; order Lachnospirales; family Lachnospiraceae; genus KM106-2. The sequence continues at coordinate 6,156 of JAUNRX010000011.1, forward strand.
CCAATTAGGTTTAGAAGTTGTTAAATTCTTCCCAGCTGAACAAGCAGGCGGAATCAACATGATCAAAGCTATGTGTGGACCATACACTAAATTAAGATTCATGCCAACAGGTGGTGTTAACGCTGGAAACTTAAACAACTACTTAGCATTCGATAAAATCGTAGCTTGTGGTGGTACTTGGATGTGTAAAAACGACTTAATCGAAGCTGGTAAATTCGATGAAATCGAAAGATTATCCAAAGAAGCAGTAGTTAACATGTTAGGTTTCGAATTAAAACACATCGGTATCAATGCTGAAAATGCTGAAGAAGCAGAAAAAACAGCTGATATGTTCCAAGCTATGTTTGGATTTGCTAAAAAAGTTGGAAACAGCTCTGTATTCGCTGGAAGCGAAGTAGAAGTTATGAAATCTCAAGGTAGAGGAACTCATGGACATATCGCAGTAGCAACAAACTCTGTTGATCGTGCAGTTTACCATTTACAAAAACAAGGCTTTGAATTCGATATGGACAGTGCTGCATACGACAACAAAGGCAATATGAAAGTTGTTTACTTCAAAAACGAAGTTAACGGTTTCGCAATTCACTTATTAAGAAAATAATATAGATAAATCAACCTAGTTACTACCTATTATATAAGGGGTAACTAGGGATTAAATAAAATTACAATGTAAGATTGAAAGGAATATAACATTATGAGTAAAAAAGTAGTTACATTTGGTGAAATTATGTTAAGACTAGCTCCAGAAGGATATTATCGCTTTGTACAAGCTGATAAATACGGCGCTACATACGGCGGTGGAGAAGCAAACGTTGCAGTTTCTTTAGCAAACTATGGTTTTGATGCAAAATTCGTTACAAAACTTCCTAAACATGAAATCGGTCAAGCTGGAGTTAACTCCTTAAGAAAATTCGGCGTTGATACTTCTTACATCACTCGTGGTGGTGACAGAGTAGGTATCTACTTCTTAGAAAAAGGTGCTTCTCAAAGACCTTCTAAAGTAATCTACGATCGTGCTGGTTCTTCCATCGCAACTGCAACAACTGCAGACTTCAACTGGGATGAAATCTTCGAAGGAGCTGAATGGTTCCACTTCACTGGTATCACTCCAGCATTAGGAGATAACGTAACAGAAATCTGTTTAGAAGCTTGTAAAGCTGCAAAAGAAAGAAACATTACAATCAGCTGTGACTTAAACTACCGTAATAAATTATGGTCTAAAGAAAAAGCTGGCGAAGTAATGGCTAAATTATGTGAATACATCGACGTATGTATCGCAAACGAAGAAGATGCTGCTGACGTATTCGGTATCCACGCTTCTAACACAGATGTAACTTCTGGTCAATTAAACTTAGATGGTTACACTGACGTTGCAAAACAATTAACTGATCGTTTCGGATTCAAAAAAGTTGCAATCACTTTAAGAGAATCTATCTCAGCTAACGATAATAACTGGGGTGCTATGTTATACGTAGACGGACAAAGCTACTTCTCTAAGAGATACAAAATGCACATCGTTGACCGTGTAGGTGGTGGAGATTCCTTCGGTGGCGGATTAATCTGCGCATCTTTAAATGAATTAGATCCTCAAGCTACAATCGAATTCGCTGTAGCAGCTTCTTGCTTAAAACACAGTGTTGAAGGTGACTTCAACTTAGTATCTGTTGATGAAGTTAGCAAATTAGCTGGTGGCGATGCTTCAGGTCGTGTTCAAAGATAATAATTATTTAACAGAAAATCTCTCTGCGAGAGCTTATCTATTTAATAATTATAAGGTGCACACTCAGCTGAAAGGAGTATGTCGCTAAGGCGACCAGCTTCGGCGCGGCAAAGTTTGTGTTCCTTGATCAAGACTTAGGACGTGAGAGTGTGTGGAACACACACTTTGTTCTATAAATTAACTTAATAATGAGTTTTAAAGATAGCGTATGTTCCTATAGGGGGCATGCGCTATCCTATAAGAAAGGAAGTAATACTATGGAATTACGTACAGCTGCATCTCCAAAAGACGTAAAACACTACGATACAGCACGTCTTAGAGAAGAATTCTTAATTCAAGATTTATTTACACCAGGAGAAGTGAAAATGATCTACAGTCATATCGACCGTATCATTACAGGTAGTGCTGTTCCTACTCCAAGCTTAACATTAACTGCAGGTGATGAATTACGTGCAGAATATTTCCTTCAAAGAAGAGAAATGGGTATTATCAACATCGGTGGAAAAGGTACTGTAACAGTTGACGGAACTGTTTACGAAATGGACTACAAAGATGGTTTATATATCGGTATGGGAAGTAAAGACATTGAATTTAAATCCAATGACGAAACTACACCAGCAAAATTCTACTTCCACAGTGCACCAGCACACAAAACTTATCCAACAGTATTTATTAAACCAGAAGATTGCGTAACAGAAGAATTAGGTTCTTTAGAAACTGCAAATCATCGTACAATTAGAAAATACATCCTTCCAGGCCAAGTAGAAAGCTGCCAATTAGTAATGGGTATGACTACACTTGAACCAGGTAGTGTTTGGAACACTATGCCATGTCATACACATGACAGAAGAATGGAAGTTTACTTATACTTCGAATTACCAGAAGATGCTGTAGTATTCCACTACATGGGTGAACCTACAGAAACAAGACATATTGTTATGAGAAATGAAGAAGCAGTAATCAGCCCAAGCTGGTCAATTCACTCTGCTTCAGCTACACAAGCGTATACATTTATCTGGGGTATGGTTGGTGAAAACCAAGCATTTGATGATATGGATCACGTTAAAATGACAGACCTTAGATAATTTTAAGGTCTTCGCTACATAGGTGTGGCAATGCTTTAAGCATTAGAAGTGTTGCCTTTATAAAAAGGGCGCATTTTTATATAAATTGACAATTAAAAAGGAGATTTAACTATGGATTATTTAAATAAGTTTTCATTAGAAGGTAAAGTAGCATTAGTTACAGGTGCTTCTTATGGTATCGGTTTTGCAATCGCTAAAGATATGGCAAAAGCTGGCGCAACTGTTGTTTTCAACGATATCAAACAAGAATTAGTTGACAAAGGTTTAGCTGCATACAAAGAAGAAGGCATCGAAGCTCATGGTTATGTATGTGACGTAACAAATGAAGAAGCTGTAAACGCTATGGTAGCAACAATCGAAAAAGAAGTTGGCGTAATCGATATCTTAGTTAACAACGCTGGTATCATCAAACGTATCCCAATGTGCGAAATGACAGCTGCTGAATTCAGACAAGTTATCGACGTAGATTTAAATGCTCCATTTATCGTAGCAAAAGCTGTTATCCCTTCAATGATCAAAAAAGGTCATGGTAAGATCATTAACATCTGTTCTATGATGAGTGAACTTGGTCGTGAAACTGTATCTGCTTATGCAGCTGCAAAAGGCGGTTTAAAAATGCTTACTAGAAATATCTGTTCTGAATACGGTGAATTCAATATCCAATGTAATGGTATTGGACCTGGTTACATCGCTACTCCACAAACTGCACCATTACGTGAAACTCAAGCAGATGGAAGCAGACATCCATTCGATCAATTTATCATTTCTAAGACTCCAGCAGCTAGATGGGGAGAACCAGAAGATTTATCTGCTCCAGCTGTATTCTTAGCATCTGATGCATCTAACTTCGTAAATGGACATGTTCTTTACGTTGATGGTGGTATTTTAGCTTACATTGGTAAACAACCACAGTAAAAATTTGTAGAAAATTAGCATCATATTTCCAAAAAAATGAAATCGTTTGCATAAATACGATGATTGTACGTCAATTTGTACAAAAAAAGTGTGCATGATGTGTAAAATATCACGATAGACATATGAATTGCATAATGGTATATTAAAAGAGCAAAGTAAATATGCATAAATTACACAAAGTTTATATGGAATGGCAATGTAATTTATGCATATTTTTTACAATCAGTTTGCAAAGGTTTGCAAGGAATTAAACCCAAAAGGAAAAGGAGAAAGAGATATGAGAAACTTTAAAAAAGTAGTTGCTATGACTCTTATTGCTGCTTCTACTGCATCTTTAGCAGCATGTGGTTCAGGTTCAAAAGACAATGGTAAAAAGAAAATTACATTAGCTTGGTGGGGTGGCGATTCAAGACACACTGCAACAAAAGCTGCTGTAGAAAAATGGAAAGCTACACATACAGATTTCGAAGTAGATCTTCAATATAACTCATGGGATGGTTATGAAGACAAAATGTCTACAAAATTCGCTTCTAAAACTCAAGCTGATATCAACCAAATTAACTGGGGCTGGTTAAACGCTTACAATAAACAAGCTAATTTATTCATGGATTTAAATGACAGCAAATTAGGTGGCAAATTAGACTTAACTCAATTTGATGAAAAATACTTAAATCAATGTAAAGATAGCAATGGTAAAGTAGTTGCTGTACCAGTTTCTATCACAGGTAGAATTTTCTACTGGAACATGACAACATTTAAAGCAGCAGGAATTGAGAAAGCTCCTACTACATACGATGAACTTAAAGCAGCAGGACAAAAGTTCAAAGAAAAATTAGGGGATGATTATTACCCATTAGCACTTAATGAATTAGATAGAACAATCCTTATGGTTAACTATCTTGAATCTAAATACAACAAAGAATGGGTTACAGATAATAAATTAAACTACAATGAATCAGAAATCAAAGAAGGTTATGCATTCATTGAAGATCTTGAAAACAACCATGTAATTCCAACACTTAAAAAATTAATCGGTGATGGTGCTGACTCTCTTGATAAGAACAGCAACTGGATCGATGGAAAATATGCTGGTATCTTTGAATGGGATTCTTCAGCAGTTAAATTCCAAAAAGCTCTTAACAAAGATAAAAAACCTGAATTCGTTGTTGGTGACGAAATCAAATTCGGCGATAATAAAGGTGGATACACTAAGATTTCCTTAGCATTTGCTATTTCTCAAAACACTAAATTCCCAGCTGAATGTGCTGATCTTGTTAACTTCTTATTAAATGAAGAAGACGGCGTTAAAGAAATGGGTCTTGAACGTGGTACTCCACTTAGCAAAAAAGCTTTAAGTACATTAGATGCTGCTGGTAAGTTAAAAGGCGATATGGTTACAGAAGCAAATGCTAAAGTAATCGCTAACTCTCCATTCCAAATGGATCCAACATTTGAAGATCAAAAACTTAAAGGATCTACTGGTGCTTACTACACAACTATGCAAAATGCAAGTTACAAATCTAAATCTTTAGATGACGCAGCTAAAGACTTAGTAACAGCTATCAACGAAGTTCTTGGATCTAATAAATAGGTAATTTACAAGTCGCCAAATAGTAATATTTGGCGACTTCTTAAAGCGATAGGAGAAAGCCATGGATATAAATGACTGTATAACAGACTATCTAATAAGTGTTATAGGAAACGATATGCTAGGCAAAGAACAAAAAAATAAGTTCGCTGTTTGTCTTGATCATTTATACAAAGCATCTAAGGATGACCAATGTAAAAGTGAAGTTTATAAGATAGTAAATGAAGAGTGCAGTCGCACAACATTTGGTTATTCTGACTTAGATCTTGGTACAGTACTATATGACTGTTATTTAGAAACCAAAGATAAAAAATATCAAAAAGCGATAGAGCTATTTATGTCAGAAGTAAATAGCAAACTTCAATCTGAATGGAAAGACTTTTTAAAAAGTGAAGATTGTAAGGCAGAAATCTGTGCAGACAGGTTGCAGAAGGCAATGCCTTTATATATGGCCTATGAGACAGCCTTTCATAATAAAGAGAATTATAATGATATTGTAAATACTTTCATGAATGCAAATTCTTATCTGGACTTACAGAATAAGTTTTCATTACATGTAGCCTCAGTATATGCAATGGCATTGATTGATACGATGGATATGATGTCAAAAGAAATCTTTGAGCATTACAAGGCACTTGAGATATTATGTAAAACATCCATAAAACAAATATTAGAACATATCAAAAACGAAAACAAATTAATTTATCAAGAAATTGATAAAAGTGAAATAGACGATCGTACACTTTCTGATTTAGCTAGGATAGCGTATGTTTTACTAAAAGCATGCCGTATGAGAGTAGTACTACCAGAAAAATATCAAACAACCGGTATGGATCTTTATGATTACATATGTAGCGGTGTTGATAATAAAAAGGAACAAGAGTATGAGTTAATGGCAATGAGTATACTGGCGTATGCTGAAAAACTTATGCTTTAAGTCCAACTAATAATTTTAACAGCCAGGAATGGAGGAAGTTAGTATGGCGAAGAAACAAGCCTCTGCTGCGGTAGCTATACCAAAGCAAAAATTCAGTTTTAAGAAAAGTTTAGAAAACAATATGGGATTCTTCTTTATCTTACCATGGTTAATTGGTTTCTGTGTATTTAAGTTATACCCATTTGGCGCATCACTTTTCTACAGTTTCACAGATTACAATCTTTTCAAAGGTATCAATGAATATGGTTTTATGAACTATAAGACTATCTTTGAAACAGAACGAATTGTAAAAGCATTAATTGTAACTTTTAAATATGCATTCATTACAGTTCCATTAAAACTTGTATTTGCATTATTTATTGCGTACATCCTTAACTTTAAGATTAAAGGTGTTAACTTCTTTAGAACAGGTTACTATATCCCTTCTATCTTAGGTGGTTCTGTAGCAATCGCAGTATTATGGAAAGCATTATTCAGAGATGAAGGTTTAATTAACACTGCATTAGGCTTTATCGGTATCAATGGACCAAACTGGTTAGCTGATCCGAACTATGCATTATTTGTAATTTGTGCATTAAGAGTATGGCAATTCGGTTCTGCAATGGTTATCTTCCTTGCAGCACTTAAAAATGTACCTCAAGATCTATATGAAGCTGCTTCAATCGATGGTGCTGGTAAATGGAGACAATTCTTCAAAATTACAGTTCCAATGATCACACCAGTTATCTTCTTCAACATGGTAACTCAGCTTTGTCAAGCATTCCAAGAGTTCAATGGACCTTACGTAATCACAAAAGGTGGTCCTCAAGGATCAACAAACCTTATCTCCTTACTTGTTTACGATAGTGCGTTCAAGACAAATGAAATGGGTATGGCAAGTGCAATGGCTTGGGTAATGTTTGTTATCGTAATGGTATTAACTATTATTTCATTCATTAGCCAGAAACATTGGGTATATTACTCAGATGAAGACGGGAGGTAATTAGATCATGAGTTTACAAGCTAGAAAACGTATTAGTAACTTCTTTAAATATTTTGTACTAATCCTTGTAGGTTTCTTCATGGTATATCCATTATTATGGATGTTTGGTGCAACATTTAAAGATAACAGTGAAATTTTCAATGGCGTTGGTTTGATTGCAAAACATCCAACCGTAGATGGCTATAAAGCTGCAATGAACAGTGTTGGTGGTGATATTAACATTTGGTCATCATTACTTAACACATATAAATTTGTAATTCCAAAAGTTGTATTTACTATTTTCTCAGCAACAATTACAGCATTTGGATTTGCTCGTTTCAAATTCAAAGGTAGAAACCTTTTATTCAGTGTATTAATGGCAACATTATTCATTCCACAAGTAGTACTTAATATTCCACAGTTCGTTTTATTCAACAAACTTGGATGGGTGGATTCACCATTTTACTTAGCAATTATGATACCTTCTTTATTTGCATGTGATACATACTTTGTATACATGTTAATTCAGTTCTTACGTGGTGTTCCAGTAGAACTTGAAGAAGCAGCAAAAATCGATGGATGTAACATTGTTCAAACATTATATAAAGTTATTATTCCAATGATTAAACCAGCAATCGTTTCTTGTGCATTATTCCAATTCATGTGGTCAAATAATGACTTTATGGGACCTTTGCTTTATGTACAAACACCATCTTATTATCCAGCTTCCCTATTTGTTAAGATTTCTATGGATGCGGATACAGGATTTGAATGGAACCGTGTATTAGCAGTTTCCTTAATCTCCATTATCCCTTCATTAGTTATTTTCTTCTTAGCTCAAGATTCCTTCGTAGATGGTATCGCAGCTGGTGGTGTTAAGGGTTAAGTCCCTTGGAGGTTGTCCAATTTCATTGGGCAACCTTTTTTTAATATATAGCTACGCTATATATTAAAAAAATGCTCCGTATTTTTATTTCTAGGACAAAGTGCCGGCAGAACGACGGTTTGTCCTATGAGTAATAATATAATTTTATGTTTTCTCTATAAGACAGTAAATAAGACAGAAAAATAATGAAGTTACAAGTAGTGAAAGGAAGATAGGATAGTGAATATTAAAATACTTATGACAACTGCCAGAAGTGCAGTCCTTGAGATTGAAGACGGTGGATTATATGAAACCAAAAAACAATATGATGTGTATCTAAATGGAGAACTTGTAACGAGTACAAACCGAGTGATTACCAATCTTTTTTCACTTACTCCAGATACCAGCTATGATGTATCTATTATGGAAGGTGAAACAAAGGTTGGAGAAGCAAACTTTAAGACAGCCTATGAATTTGTAACGCTAAATGTAAAAGACTTTGGAGCAAAAGGCGACGGCGTGCAAAATGATACAAGCTTTATCCAAGCAGCAATTATGGCTTGTCCAAAGGATAGCCGCGTATTAATTCCAGAAGGTACTTATCTTGTAACAAGCTTATTTCTAAAGAGTGATACTAATATCGAGATTGGAAAAGGTACAAGAATTGTAGCTCATAAAGACCGCAGTTTATATCCAAAACTACAAGGGCTGATTGAAAGTTATGATGAAACAAAAGAATACAACCTTGGAACATGGGAAGGAAATCCTCTTGTTATGTTTGCAGGAATTATCACAGGAATTAATGCTGAAAATGTAACGATTTATGGAGAAGGAGTTCTTGATGGTGATGCTACCTTTGAAGACTGGTGGAAAGATCCGAAAATCATGAATGGCGCATTCCGCCCAAGATTGTTATATCTAAACAAATGTAAAAACATTACCGTACAAGGATTTACATTTAAAAACAGTCCATCCTGGACAATCCACCCATACTTTAGTAACCAGCTAGGATTCTACGGTTTAACAGTAGAAAATCCAGCGGACTCACCAAATACCGATGGATTAGATCCAGAGTCTTGTGAAGACGTTCAGATCATAGGGGTTCGTTTTACATTAGGAGATGACTGTATTGCAATTAAATCCGGAAAAATCTATATGGGCAAGAAATATAAGGTGCCTTCTAGAAATATTATGATCCGTCAGTGCCTAATGGAAAATGGTCATGGTGCAGTAACGATTGGAAGTGAAATGGCAGCGGGCGTAAAAGAAGTTATGGTACGTGACTGTGTATTCCGCCATACAGACAGAGGACTACGCATCAAGACAAGACGAGGAAGAGGCGAAGATGCAGTTCTTGATGAAATCATCTTTGAAAATATCAATATGGATCATGTAATGACACCATTTGTTGCAAACAGCTTTTATTTCTGTGATCCAGATGGTAGAAGTGAATATGTTCAGTCTAAAGAGTATTATCCTGTGGATGACCGAACTCCTGCAATCAAGCATTTGGCATTCCGCAATATCAAGGCAACCAACTGCCATGTAGCAGCTGCTTATTTCTACGGATTACCGGAACAAAAGATTTCTTGTATTGAAATGAAAAATGTATATGTTGACTTTGCAGAAAATCCAAAATGTGATGTGCCAGCTATGATGACAGGCATTAAACCATGCAGCAAGATGGGTGTATTTGCAAAGAATGTTGAAAATATGATTATGGAAAATGTAAAAATCGTTGGTCAGACAGAATGGGACCAAGGCGAAGAATAGAGAGGGAATAATATGCAAATAGGATTACGTTTACACGATGCAAAACAACTTCCATTGGAAGAACGATTAGAAGTAGTGCATGAACAAGGATTTAAGTGTGGGCATCTAGCACTTTCTAAAGTAATTAGTGAATACAGTGTTGCAAATAGTGCCCTAACACCAGGATATGCTATGTATTTAAAACGATTATTTTGGAAAAATGAATTAGATGTAGCAGTACTAGGCTGTTATCTAAATTTAGCAAATCCAAATAAAGAACAATTAAAACAAGTGATGAAAAAATATGAAGCACATATTCGTTTTGCCTCCGTTTTAGGAGTTGGAGTGGTCGGAACTGAAACAGGCGCTCCAAATGAAGAATATAAGTATGTGCCAGAATGCCATGGGGAAGAAGCATTACAAACATTTATTACAAACCTTCGTCCAGTAGTAGAGTATGCAGAGAAGATGGGAGTTATCTTTGCAATTGAGCCTGTTTGGAACCACATTGTTTGGAATCCAAAGAGAGCAAGACAAGTATTAGATGCAATTAAGTCACCAAACTTAAAGATTATTTTAGATCCTGTAAATCTATTATCTATTCATAACTATGAACAGAGAGAAGAAGTGATCAGAGAGGCAATTGAACTTCTTGGGGAAGATGTAGCAGTTGTCCATATTAAAGACTTTGTTGTAGAAGATAATCAGCTGGTATCTGTTGGGGCAGGAACTGGTATGATGAATTATGAAGAAATCCTATCCTTTATTAAAAAGGAAAAACCATATATTCATGTAACGCTTGAAAATACAACTCCAGAGAATGCAGTTGCTTGTAAGAACCATATCGAGGGGATTTATAACAGCATAGTATAATAAAATGGGTTAGAAAATAGGAGAGAAGGCTATGGCAGTTACAATAAAGGATATTGCAAAGCAAGCAGGAGTATCTTATTCTACGGTATCCAGGGCACTTAACAATAGTGACATGGTTAGAGATGAAAAGAAAGAAATGATATTGGAGATTGCTAATAAGTTAGGCTACTTTCCGAATCAAGCAGCCATTAATTTGAAAAATCAAAAAGCAAATACCATTGGATTGTTCTTTTCCGAATTTGGAAGAATTACGTCTCCATTTGTACTACATAAATCATTGATTGGAATGTATGAAGTGGTGGAGTCCAAGTATAATATTATTGTAAAGGGTATTGATTCTCAGACACCAGGTTCTCTAAATCCTAGTAATATGGATGGAATCCTTGTAATTAGTCAGAAAGAAACAGATAGTATATTTATAGAAGAAGCAATCAAGAAAAGTATTCCCGTAGTCGTATTAAATCGTCCGGTGTATCTAGGGGTATCCAATGTACTGACGGATGAGACAAAGGGGATGAAACATGCTATGCTTCATTTACTTGAAAACGGACATCGAAATATAGGGATTATCGAGGCAGGCTCTGAGCTTGCCAGTACCAGGGCAAGACATCGAGGTTGGGTAGAGGCGGTACAGCAGTATCATTTATCCGAAAATGATTTTATTGTAGAACGTGGCAACTATTCCTTTGAAAGTGGATATAATGCCGCAAAATATCTAATTCAATCTGATGACATTACTGCAATCCTTTGCTTTAATGACGATATGGCATTTGGTGCAAATCAGGCAATTGCAGAAGCAGGTCTTCATATGCCAAATGATATTTCTCTTGTTGGATATGATAATCTGGACATTAACCGTGTTGCTGAGCTTGGACTTACAACAGTGGAACGTAATATGGAAAAATTGGCAGTGGAGGGAACAAAGCTGCTATTAGAGAAAATCGAAGATGGCTTAGTTGAAAATGAAAGAATTTACATGGAGACAAAGTTAATCGTTCGAAGTTCTGTAAAAAATATAGGTTAATGATTATTTGATATAGACCAGTCTGTTAAAATGGCCGATATAGTAATTGGAGATATTGGAGGCACTTTATGACAGAAAACATAGATACTAGTATTTGCCTAACCAAACTAACGACTTCAGATGGTCCTCTTGTATATCGTATGTTACAGCGGATTCCTAGATTGGAAAATGGGTTTTATAATGGAGCATATGACTTGTCTTATGATGCCTATAAAAGGTGGTTAATAAGACAGGATGAGATATCGAGAGGAATTAATCTGGAGAAAGACATGGTACCTCAGACAATGTACTGGCTTGTTGTGGATCATATTCCAGTTGGGTATGGGAAACTACGACATGAGTTAACAGATATATTAAGAGAGACCGGTGGTAATATATCCTATAGTATCGAACCGACAAGAAGAGGGAAGGGCTATGGAACTTTGCTGTTGTCTCATTTGTTAGAGGAGGCAAAGAAAAGCGGCCAGTCAGAAGCTATTGTGACTGCATATAATTATAATTTTAAGAGTATTCATGTTGCCAAACGAAATGGTGGCATAAATTATCGAATAACAAATGTAAAGCACTACTTTCGCTTTCAACTATAAAATGTTGAAGGTAAAAGTAGTGCTTTTTTGAAGCCTTTTTTTGAAATTCTAAAAACACTTTGCTGATGGCGATTGCCCCGAGAAAAACAATCAAATCTAGCGGTTAAGCCACTCGACTGCACTTTTCACAGATGAGAAGAATTGATAATGGAAAGGCTTTCGATCTTCCTTTACTAGTTTCACTCGGAAAACAGGACGTTCATTTACCGGAATACCGACAATAGCGATTTTATCAATATTATCTTTATATGTAAGCAGTTGTTGTATATATCGTTCGATTACTTCAGAAGTAACGTTGGTGTTATAAAAAAGAGTACAAAGATGAAGACATTCCTCTTTGTGATTATGAAGATATTCATTTTCCAGTTCCATAACATGATAGAGCTTGTCGTAATCACTATAAAAACCATTGTAATTTAGTGTATAAATGGATGTATCCATACTATGAATCAGAGTTATTTCATCGGTATTAGGTTTTACTAACATCTGTATTCCTCCTATGATTTTAATATGTAAAAAAGAATTTACTCTTTCATATTATAATCTACAAATTATCAGGATGCAATAAGACAAGCACAAAGTGATGAGACATACATAATATGTACTATAACTAAGTTAAAGACCTAGAAAGGAGCAATTGATATGGAGCAATGTAATGCATGTAAATGCAATAAGTCTTGTAATAATGAGTATAAGAAAGAATGTAAAATGGATTGTAAATTAGATTGTAAACTAGATTGTAATAAATCTTGTGAAAATAGATCAGCTTGTTATACAGAGAAGACGCCATGTCAACAAATGAAGAATAGGACTGCATATTATAAAGAAGAGAAGAGATGCTATCCTAAATATAATTGTCCAGAGACAGCAAATGATGAGATTGGATGTATGCCACTCGCAATGTCATACGTACCATGGCAACAATGGGGAGATGTATTCACAGCAGAATGTGGATTAGAGCATGCAACGATATTCCCTGAGTTAGTAAAACCATTCTGGGTTAATTGTGGACAGTAGGATTAGGAGGAAGCAAAATGTGTGAAGAAGAGAAATTGTTACAATTTATCAGAGAAGTAAGTTTTGCAGTAACGGATGTAGGATTATATCTGGATACCCATCCTTGTGATCGTTATGCATTAAAATATTATGCTAAGTATAAAGAGTTAAGAGAAAGAGCATTAGAAGAATATCAAAAAGAATATGGTCCATTGCTGTTAGATGGCGTAGAAAGCTGCGATTATTGGACTTGGGTAGAAGATCCATGGCCATGGAAAGGTGGTAAGTAGTTTATGTGGAATTATGAAAGCAGATTACAATATCCTGTAAAAATAAAGAAATGTAACTTAAAAGCTGCTCAGGTTATTATGAGTCAGTTTGGCGGACCAGACGGTGAGTTGGCTGCAGCATGGAGATATCTTTCCCAAAGATATGTTCAACCTTATAAAGAAGTAGCTGGTCTTTTAACAGATATCGGAACAGAAGAATTAGCTCATATTGAAATCGTAAATGCTATTCTGTATCAATTAACAAAAGGTGCTACTCCTTGCGAAATCAAGGCAGCAGGCATGGATAAATATTTTGTTGACCATACACTAGGCCAATGGCCACAATCTGCAGGCGGCGTACCATTTACCGCAACTTATTTCCAGAGCAAAGGTGATCCAATTTGTGATTTACATGAAGATATGGCAGCAGAGCAGAAAGCTAGAGTAACTTATGATAATATCTTACGTTTAGTAGACGATCCTGATGTTTGTGATCCAATCCGCTTCTTAAGAGAGCGTGAAGTAGTACATTTCCAGAGATTTGGTGAAGCACTTCGTATTACTCAGGATAATCTGAATGCAAAGAATTTCTATTATATCAATCCAGCATATGATATGCCATGTAAGAAACGTTGCAATACTTGTGACAGCTGTAATCCTTGTAAAAAATGTGGTGAATAGCTTCGATATATAGGAGGTAAGAAGTAGAATAAAAAGGGGTGGAAGAATGACTTCCACCCCTTTTTAAAAAGTGCCGTTTAGAGACCGTAGTATTAGTATTTTCTTAGTGAAAGTTACTATTGTAAAGTAAAGATACTTCTTATAAAATAGAACAATGTATAGGTTACATATAATAGGATGTAAGAAGGAGGGACGAGATGAAGATACAAGCGAGAAATATGAGAAAATCCATACATCGGGTAAGTCTATTGGTTGCATTTAAGAAAGCGAGAAGTGTGACCATATGCTTGTTGTTGTTGGATTTTATACAAAGGGTTTATTATAAATATCCCGTTACAGGAATTTATATTTTACTTAGTTATATACTGCTCCCTATATTGCTTGGAGCTATATTAAGTCCCTATATAAAAAATGAGTCAGAAGAAGAGCTGCCAGTTATGCAGAAAATTTATAAATATACAAAAAATGAATACTATACATTTGCAATTACCACCGTTATTGTGATTTTTATGAGTATGCTTTGGGGAACTGGGACAAGCAGAACAGCAAATATTAGTGAGCAGGCATGGCACATGAAAATGGGGCCTATTCTGATCAGTGGTGTTTGCATAAGTATAATTATTGGGGTCTATTATTATAATAGGAAAGAACTAGTGAAACGTTTAAAAAACAATACGTTATAGTCATAAATTTACAGAAAAAGAGTAATAATATGAGGGAAATACTGCGATTTCATCAGAATGGAAAAGATTTGTTTATAAAATGAAATTTTGGTTTGAAAATTAAGAGAAACAGTATATAATATAGTATGTATGTTTATGTATATTATTTTGTATATATTTGGGAAGAATTATTGACAGTATAACTTAAGTACTATTGGTAATATTAGATAGATAATAATAAGAGAATATAGAGAATGAGTGTTTGAAAGGAGAACGTCATGTTAGGTAGTGATATCGGTATCGATTTAGGAACGGCAAGCGTGCTTGTTTATATAAAAGGAAAAGGTGTTGTATTAAAGGAGCCATCAGTAGTGGCATTTGATCGTGATACAAACAAAACAAAGGCAATTGGTGAAGAAGCAAGATTAATGCTTGGTAGAACACCAGGAAACATTGTTGCAGTAAGACCTTTAAGACAAGGTGTTATTTCTGATTATACAGTAACAGAAAAAATGCTAAAATACTTCATTCAAAAAGCAGTTGGTAAAAAGCCATTTAGAAAACCTAGAATCAGTGTTTGTGTACCAAGTGGCGTAACGGAAGTTGAAAAGAAAGCAGTAGAAGATGCAACATATCAAGCAGGAGCAAGAGAAGTTGCAATTATCGAAGAACCAATTGCAGCAGCAATCGGTGCAGGTATTGATATCTCAAGACCTTGTGGAAACATGATTGTTGATATCGGTGGGGGTACATCTGATATCGCTGTAATTTCTTTAGGTGGTACTGTAGTTAGTACATCTATCAAAATCGCAGGTGATGATTTTGATGAAGCAATCGTTCGTTACATGAGAAAGAAACATAACTTATTAATCGGTGAAAGAACTGCAGAAGATATCAAGATCAAGATTGGTTCTGCTTACAAACGCCCAGAAGTTGTATCTATGGATGTTCGTGGTCGTAACTTAGTAACTGGTTTACCAAAGACAATCACAGTAACTTCTGACGAAACAGAAGAAGCATTAAAAGAAACAACATCTCAAATCGTAGAAGCTGTACACAGTGTATTAGAAAAAACTCCACCAGAATTAGCAGCTGATATCGCTGATCGTGGTATCGTATTAACAGGTGGTGGCTGCTTACTTTACGGATTAGAAGAATTAATCGAAAGTAAGACAGGCATTCAAACAATGACAGCAGAAGATCCTATGACAGCAGTAGCAATCGGTACTGGTAAATTCGTAGAATTCTTATCTGGTAAAAGAGATTAGTTAAATATAGAAAATCAATCAAAACTTAAGTGGAGGAGCAATCATTCTGCTTAAGTTTTGTTTGGTTTAGCCGATATAATATATGATAAGTATAATTAGCAGGAAAAGAAGGGAAAACGGTTATGGTTAAAGGGTTATACTCCGCCTATACAGGATTACTCAGTGAACAAAAACGATTAGATATCGTTTCTAATAATGTAGCCAATGCTGCAACGGTAGGATATAAAAAAGAAGGCGTAACAAATCAAGCATTTGGGGAGCTATTAGCAATTAAGACAAAAGATGCATCTGTAGACCAGTCCATTGGATCCATGAGTTTGGGGACGAAGCTAGGGGAAGTTTATACAAACTATGATCAAGGCTCTCTTCAAGAAACAGGGAACACCTTTGACCTAGCGATTTCTGGGAAAGGTTTTTTCCAAGTTGCTGTAGCTGATAAGAACGGAAATGAAACAACAAAGTATACAAGGGATGGCAGTTTTAAATTAGATAGTAATGGCTATCTCCTTGATAGTGATGGAAATCATTTAATTGGAGAAAATGGATATGTTCAGGTTCCAGATACTAATGGGACAATTGCAATAGATGACTCAGGAGCAGTATTCTGCAATAATGTGCAGGTTGATTTAATTGAATTAAAAGATTTTGAAGACTATAATTACTTAAAGAAATACGGAAATAACTTGTATGATGCAGTGGATGGAGCTGCTGAAAAAGATGCAACAGGGAATGTATTACAAGGGTACTTAGAACAATCCAATGTTCAGACGGTAGAGGAAATGGTAAATATGATTACGATCACAAGAGCGTATGAGACAAATCAAAAAGTAATGAACACTATGGACAGCATGCTTGACAAAGTAGTAAATCAGGTAGGAAGCATTTAGGAGGGAAAACGAAACGTATGATGAGAGCACTATGGACAGCCGCAACAGGTATGTCATCCCAACAGACAAATGTTGATACGATATCAAATAATATTGCCAACATTAACACGACAGGTTATAAAAAGGAAACTGCAGAATTTAAATCTCTTTACTATCAAACGATTCAAGAGACACAATCTGATAGTGAAGGCGTTCAAAAGCCAGTAGCAGCACAAGTTGGTCTAGGTGTACGTAATTCAGCAATTACGTCAAGATTTGAGCAAGGTGCATTAACAGAAACAGGAAACTATCTTGATCTTGCAGTATCCGGAAGCGGATTTTTTGCAGTACAGTTAAATGATGGCTCTGTTGCCTACACAAGAACGGGAGCATTCAATGCTTCGGTCACTGCAAATGGAACAACAATCTGTGATGCAGATGGAAACCCATTATTAGATGTAGATGGTAATCCAATTGAAATTCCACAGGGTATGAGCATGAATAAAATGAGCATTGATTCTAGTGGGGTTATTAGTTTCCCTGATGCATCAGGAAACTATCAGTCTACAGGAATTAAGATTGCAATGTATCAGTTTGCAAATCCGGCCGGTCTTGAAAAGCTAGGTAATTCCAACTATAGAGAAAGCAGTGTATCCGGTGGGGCTCAGTTAGAAAGCGACGCAGAGGGCTTGTCAATCAGTACGATCAGACAAGGCTATTTAGAATCTTCTAATGTACAGGCAGTAGATGAAATGGTTAACTTAATCGTGGCACAGCGTGCATATGAAATGAACTCTAAGATCATTACTGCAGCAGATACAATGATGCAACAGGCAAACAATCTTAGAGGCTAAGTAAAATAGGAGAGAAAACGAATGAGTTTATCAATTGATAGCAGTTCCTTATATAGTATGTATGGAACAGACACAACCTCTTCTTCTACAAGCAAGTTAGAAGCTACCTTAGATTCTAACCTTACAACTGCAAAAGATGAAGAGTTAATGGAAGCATGTAAAAGCTTTGAGACTTATTTTGTAGAGCAAGTATTTAAAGAAATGAAAAAGACAGTACAGAGCAGTGATGACAATGAATATAACGAATACTTTGGAGATATGCTATATCAGGAGTATGCCAAAGAGGCTTCCGAACAAGGAAATCTTGGAATCGCACAGATGCTTTATGAGTCTATGAAACGATAGAAAATACGATAGAATGAATTAGAAAAGACTGTTTTAGGCTAAAATAAATTTTTAGTTTTAGAACAGTCTTTTTCATGTATAATAATAGTATGGAATGAAACGCATGGAGGTGACGAAGTGGAAGAAGAAGTACTAGAGGGATATGTGGATCGAATCGTATATCGAAATAGTGAAAATGGATACACGGTACTAAGTTTAGTACGTGATGATATAGAGATGACCGTAGTTGGTACCTTTACCTTTATTAATGAAGGTGAATTTATCTGTGTTACGGGGAATTATACAAAGCATGCAGTATATGGAGAACAGCTTGTGATGAAAAGCTATGAAATCAAAGAGCCAGAAGATTTGTTCTCCATGGAGCGCTATTTAGGTTCCGGTGCCATTAAAGGTGTCGGAAGTGCACTTGCAGCTAGGATTGTAAGAAAGTTTAAGAAAGAGACCTTTACCATTATTGAGCAGGAGCCGGAACGTCTTTCTGAAGTAAAAGGAATATCGGAACGTTTGGCAAGAGAAATCTGTGAACAATTTGAGGAAAAGAGAGAGATGCGAAGCGCAATGCTTTTTCTTCAGAAATATGGAATTTCCACAACCTATGCAGTTAAGATTTATCAGCAATATGGACAGCGTCTTTATGAAGTAGTAAGGGACAACCCCTATAAACTTGCAGAGGATATTAGTGGCATTGGTTTTAAGCTTGCAGATGAGATTGCAAGAAATGTAGGTGTTAATGTAGATAGTGAAAACCGCATCAAGGCCGGAATTATGTATGCATTATCCAATGCAACTGCATTTGGACATACCTTTCTTCCGGAAGCAGAACTATTAGCAACAGCCAGTGAGCTTCTTGGCGTGGAACAGGAAAAAATCAATCATCAGATTATGGATATGGTAATTGAGAAAAAGATCATTATAAAGGAAGTAAATGAGCGAAGAGTCATTTATCATGCAACCTATTATTATATGGAATTAAACTGTGCCAGAATGTTAGTGGATTTGGATATTAAATATGATGTGCCAGAGGCAGCATTAATAGAACATGTGAAACAGATTGAGGCATCGTCAGGCATTATGCTGGATGAAATGCAGAGAATGGCAGTCTATGAAGCGGCACGAAACGGTTTATTAGTAATTACAGGTGGACCTGGTACTGGTAAGACAACTACAATTAATCAAATTATCCGCTTCTTTGAGTCACAAGGACTGGAAATCCTGTTGGCAGCACCGACAGGAAGAGCGGCAAAGCGAATGAGCGAGACAACAGGATATGAAGCCCAGACAATCCACAGACTTTTAGAGTTGAATGGCGGGATGCAAGAGAATGGTGGTCGAATGCATTTCGAGAGAAATGATGAAAATCCACTTGAGGCGGATGCCATTATTATTGATGAGATGTCGATGGTAGATATCAGTTTAATGAATGCATTTTTAAAGGCAATCAGTGTTGGAACAAGAGTAATCCTAGTAGGTGACGTAAATCAGCTTCCTAGTGTTGGACCGGGTAATGTGTTAAAAGATATTATTGATTCAGAATGCTTCAATGTGGTTCGTCTAAAGAAAATCTTCAGGCAGGCAGCAGAGAGTACGATTATTACCAATGCCCATAAGATTAATGATGGACAGCCAATTAAGTTTGACAATAAGAGCAAGGATTTCTTTGTCTTGCAGCGAGAGGACACCACGCTAATTCAAAGAGTTGTATTGTCTCTTGTAATGGAAAAGATGCCTAAGTATGTAAATGCCTCTCCATTAGATATCCAAGTATTAACGCCAATGCGTAAAGGAGAACTTGGAGTAGAAAAGTTAAATGAGATTTTGCAGAGATATATTAATCCGCCGGCACCGGATAAAAAGGAGAAGGAATATCGTGGTATTGTTTTCCGAGAAGGCGATAAGGTAATGCAAATCAAAAATAACTACCAGCTGGAATGGGAAGTGAAAAATCAATACAATATTCGGTTAAATAAGGGAACAGGTGTATTTAATGGAGATTGTGGAATAATAAAGGAAATAAATACTTTTGCAGAACTGATGGAAGTAGAGTTTGAAGAAGGAAAGACGGTAGAATACCCATTTAGTAATCTTGATGAATTAGAGCTGGCATATGCAATTACGATTCATAAATCACAAGGTAGTGAGTATCCGGCAGTCGTGTTGCCACTTCTTACTGGACCAAGGATGTTATTTAATCGAAATCTTCTGTATACAGCCGTTACCAGAGCGAAAAGTTGTGTTACCATAGTAGGTAGTGCATACATGGTTCAGAAGATGATCGACAATACAATGGAACAAAAACGATATTCTACGCTAGATATTCGATTAAAGGAAATAATTGGTTTGAAAAACTAGTAGAAATATAATATAATAAAGCATAATGTAAAAGGAGAAAATGAAAATGAATTGTACATTAGTTATTATGGCAGCAGGCATGGGGAGTCGCTTTGGTGGCATTAAACAATTAGAACCAGTAGGACCTAGCGGTGAAATTATTATGGATTATTCTGTATTCGCAGCAAAAAAGGCTGGGTTTACAAAAGTAGTATTTATTATTCGTAGAGATATTGAGGAAGCATTTAAAGAAGCAATCGGTAATAGATTAGCAGAACAAATTGAAGTTGAATATGTATTCCAAGACATGGATGCGATTCCAGAAGGATATGAAGTTCCTGCAGGAAGAACAAAACCTTGGGGAACTGGACAAGCAATCCTTGCAATCAAAGATACAGTAAAAGAACCATTTGCAGTAATTAACGCAGATGACTACTATGGTGAAGAAGGATTTAAGAAAATTGCAGAATTCTTATCTACAGCAAAAAATACAGATGGCAAATACAACATCTGCATGGTAGGTTTTGAATTAGGTAATACATTAAGTGATAACGGATCCGTAACACGTGGTGTTTGTGAAGTAAATGAAGCAAATGAACTTGTTGATATCTGTGAAACAAGTGGAATTGAAAAAGTAGATGGTGTAATTAAGTCTGATATCGAAGGACAAAAGTTAACAGATAAAACTCCTGTATCTATGAATATGTGGGGCTTCACTCCAGAATTTATCAATGAATTAGATGCTAGATTTGCAGCATTCTTAGATGGTATTAAAGGAAATGAATTAAAAGCAGAATACTTACTTCCATCTATCGTTGGTGATTTAATTCAAGAAAATAAAGCAGAAGTTACGGTTCTTACATCTTCTGATAAATGGTTTGGTGTAACTTATAAAGAAGATAAACAAGTAGTAGTAGATAGCTTTGCAAAACTTGTTGAAGAGGGCGTATACCCTAAAAAATTATTCTAAGGAATAAAATTTTAATATGGGGAGAATGAGTTGGGATTATATAAGAGAATGATCGAACTTATATATCCGCAACGATGTCCAATCTGTGAAAAGATTGTGCTTCCAAAAGGAGCATTTATTTGTTCGGAGTGTTATAAGAAACTCCAATGGGTAAATGCTCCTTATTGCATGAAGTGTGGAAAGCCAATAGAAAGCGAATGCAAGGAATACTGTTATGACTGTGAGAATAAGAACTTTCATTATGAGTATGGATATGGAATGTGGATATACGATGAGAACTTAAGAAGATCCATAGTAGGTTTTAAGTATAAAAATAGAAGAGAATATGCGGACTTTTATATTCAGCAGTTGGTATTGCATTACAGAGAAAAGATAAACCGCATGCAGGTGGATGTAATTGCTCCTGTGCCAGTACATAGAAGAAGATACCGTCAAAGAGGATATAATCAGGCTGCAATACTTGCAGAAGGATTAGGAAAAGAGCTGGAGTATGCGGTAGAAGATCAGTTATTAGTACGAAGCAAGTATACGGCACCTCAGAAGACATTAAATGATAAGGAACGTTTTCTTAACTTAGAGAAGGCGTTTAAGGTAAATAAGAAAAGGATATCCGAGTATGTTGGGAAAAGAGTGTTACTAGTGGATGATATCTATACGACCGGCAGTACAATAGAGGCTTGTACCAATGTACTATTGCAGGCTGGAGTATCTAAGGTATACTTTATTAGCTTGTGCATAGGAAAAGGATATTAGGAGGAATACATATGGATGTAAGAAATTGCAAAAGTTGTGGAAGATTATTTAACTACTTTACTGGACAGCAATTTTGTCCAGCATGCATGACCGAACTAGATGAAAAGTTTAAATTAGTCAAAGAGTATATTTATGATCATCCAGAGGCGGATGTACAAGAAATTTCAACAGAATTTGAGGTTGGTATTCCAATTATACATCGTTGGATACGGGAAGAGCGTCTTGCATTTTCTGAGAACTCTCCAATTGGCTTAGCATGTGAGGGCTGTAGAGTGACTATTAAGACAGGCCGTTACTGTAAGAAATGTAAGGATAATCTGACACACGGTTTTTCTAATGTATTTGAGAAAGAAGAGGAGCCGATGAAGAAAGAACAAAAGACAGTTGCAAATCCTAAAATGAGATTTTTTAAATAAAAAAAAGGAGCTCCTAATAACTAGGGACTCCTTTTTCCTATTATAAACGTTAAAAACGCTTAAGATCTTATAATTTGTAAGAGCCTTTTTCATCCTGACGGATTTTGTTTTCTTTCATTAATCGTCCAAGAGCTCTTTTGAATGCATTTTTACTTAAGTTAAATTCTTTTTTGATTGCTTCTGGAGCAGATTTATCATTGAATGGGATAAATCCGTTGTTAGCAGTTAAAGAATTATAGATTAAAGTAGCATCGTCATCCATTTGGATGTGAGTTTTTTCGCGAAGGCTAAGATCTAATTTTCCATCTTCTCTTACGTTGCTGACACGAGCTTCAATTATTTGACCAACACGAACAGGTTCAAATAATTGTTGTCTTGTGATTAAACCAGAGTATTTTTCATCAACGGCAACGAATGCGCCGAATTGATCACTGATTTCATAGACCATACCGGATACTTTGTCATCTCTTTTGTATGGAGAGTCTGTGCTTAAGTATTCATATACTTTCATAGTTGCACAAAGACGGTTACTCTTATCAATATATAAAGTAACTAGGGCTTGTTCTCCTTGTCTTACTTTATCTGTTTGTTCTTTGAATGGTAAAAATAAATCTTTAGCAAGTCCCCAGTCAAGGAAAGCACCGATTGTGCCAACTTCTTTTACATTTAATTTGTTTACTTGTCCCATTACTAATGTTGGAGTCATACGAGTAGCGATTAGACGGTCTTCACTATCTTTGTAAATAAATACAGAAATCGTATCTCCTACTTTTGTATGTTCTGGAACTTGGCTTTTTGGTAAAAGTACTTTATCGTTAGAACCTTCTTCTGTTGCTAAGTAAACACCAAAGTCTGTTGTCTTAACAACAAGAAGTGTTTGTTGTTCCCCGAGTGATATTGTTTTATTAATGCTCATGTAGTAAATCTCCTTATTTCTTTATGAAAATGACAACGCAGTATGGGTAATCATCAATTCCTGCAAGTACCACCGTACATTTGTTGTCTTCTATTGTGACTTTTGGAATAATTGTATCGGATAGAACGGCAGACTTTTTATATTCTGCACGCATCTCTTTAATTTCAAAATCTTCAGGAAGATAATCAGTCGCCATCTTTATATATTGACCATTGTTTACATGGTTATTCGTATCAAGATTACTTTTTGTCACTAAAAACGAATCATGTACTGTATACTCTTGAGGGATAGAAATCTTACGAGGAGCTTTTTCCATTGGATATTTTTCTTCAAGCTGGTATTTTTCAAGTTCCTCTTCTGTTAGCTTGGATGGACGCATACGGATGGTGTCCATTAGAACCCAGATAGAGTTAGCAACAGCTAGAAGTTCGCCATCTTCTGTTTCCATTTTAAAATTACGATATCCGAACATAGATTTAAAATCGTAAGGCCAAGTGCTTACAATGATCTTTTCATTTAATTTTGGAAAACGAGTTACGACGATTTGCCAGTTAGTGATAATCCAGACACGGTTTGTACCGTTTAAATAGTCAATGCCAAGACCAATATCTTCTGATTGGAATGTAGTACAATCTTGGAAATAGTTTATGATGCCAGCTAAATCAAGTCTTCTATTGGGATCAATTTCACTATAACGAACTCGACTTTGAAATGAATACATAATTAACTCCTTTGTTATTGACATTGTTGTAATTATAACATTTTATAGGAAAAATACAATAGAAATGACGGGAAATGGGTACTGGACTGGTTTTTTTATGAAAAAAAGTATATAATAAGGAAGAAAACCATTAAAAGGAGTAAAAATAATGAAAAAGATAATTAATACTGAAAAGGCACCAGCAGCAATCGGGCCATATTCTCAAGCAATCGAAGTAAACAACATGGTATTTACTTCAGGTGTAATTCCAATTGATCCAACAACTAATACATTAGTAACAGGTCCAATCGAAGAACAGGCAGAACAAGTTCTTTTAAATTTATCAAACTTATTAGAAGCAGCAGGAACAAGTACAGATAACGTAATTAAAACTGTTGTATTCATTAAAGATATGAATGATTTTGCAAAAGTAAACGAAGTGTATTCTAAATACTTCACAAAAGACTTCCCAGCAAGATCATGTGTAGAAGTTGCAAGACTTCCTAAAGATGTTCTTATCGAAGTAGAAGCAATTGCAGTAAAATAATAGATTGTTGGGGGACAATCGTAAGGAGGCTTTAAGATTTGAATAATAGAAACAGCGTGATAAAGGGAAATGCCCTATTTTTCATGATTATTATTAATTATTTAGTCTTGAATATTGGATTAAATATAATAGTAGGAATTTTTCATGTCCAGATAACGTATATCGAAAGCATATTGATTGCACAATTTGGATATGCACTCCCTGCCATTGTATATGCATTTTCAAGAAAACGACCAGTAAGAAATCATATACGACTTAAGAAAATAAATCTGCTTACGATTTTACTTCTGATCATATTTGCATTTGCAATTATGCCGCTTATGACATTTATAAACTCGTTATCGTTGTTGATTGGACATAATACAATTAACAGTACGATAACAGGTATGTTAGATCAGACGAGTTTCGTATGGTGTCTTCTGGCGGTCGGTGTTTTGCCAGCCGTTATGGAAGAGTTTGTATATCGTGGAGTGATTTATAATGAGCAACGAGAAGGGAACGTCATAAAGGCGATTTTATGTAGTGGTTTATTCTTTGGATTACTTCATATGAACATTAACCAGTTCTCTTATGCTTTTGTATTAGGTGCGATTTTTGCAGTATTAACAGAAGCAACAGGAACTATTCTCAGCTCGATGATCGTACATGCTACGATTAACTCGTTCTCAGTTACGTTATCAAAGATACAGCCTTATCTTATGGAGCGAATGAATCAGATCCAGCAAAGTGCTGGTCAGGAAGTAACACCGATTAGTGACACTCTTTCTAGAGCAGACATTATTCAGATGCTTCCAACTTACTTTGTATCTGCAATCTTTTCTGCCGCTTTTTCTGCATTTATTGTATTCTTAATTATAAAATATAATAAACGAGAAAATGAAGTAAGACAAATTGTAAGCTGTAGTCCAGAAGAGAAGAACAGAAGAAAGCAAGTAGCATTTGCGGATGTGTGGTTTATCCTTGCAGTAACCATATGCGTTGTAATCATGCTTTCAAGAGAAATCAGTTATTGGATTTAGCATAATAAAAAAACGGATTGTAACTTTTTATAGGTTACAATCCGTTTTTTGTATAACGAGTGATTGTGTTCAAGACACAAGTAGTTAAAGCTTAATATCAATGTGTTGTCCCACATTCGGATCAACAGACTCTTCTAACATTGTAGTCATTGCTTCGCCAGTGGCTTCTGCTTGGTCTAAGCTTTTAGAAAGCATGCCAATGCTGATTGCTGAAGAGATATTATATTGGCTCATTGCCATTGAAAGTGATGCGATATCCATAAAAGTACACTCCTTTCTTACTTATAGTACATATCGGAATAGAAGACCCATGTCTTAATAGAGGATAAAAAAGTATCAACTGATATTTCCAAGAAGTTAATAGAATGTTACAAATATGCTTAAAACAGTTATTAATTACATAATATATGTAAAGAAAATACCATAAAATGCATAAGTTTTATTGACACTGTAGGTCAACTTTGTTATACTAAAGTTAAGAAATTTAACAATTTTGTAATAATTTGAAATATAAATATAACTTTTAGATAAATTGGAGGCTAAAGTATGAATAAGGCTAGATTATGGAAATCTACCATTGGTATGACTTCCGCATTGGCATTGTTTATGTCGGTAAATACACTTTCTGTAAATGCAACACCAGCAGCTACAGCAGATAGTCAAAACGTAACAGTTTCTTCAGCATTAGACGGATCTACAAACTCATTAGCAGGGATTTCCGTATCTTTAGATAATTACTATGCTGATAGCTTAACAAATATAGAGATGGCTGACGACGTGTTAGCGCAAAACGCAGTAGCAGCAGCTGCTACACCACAACCAAAAGTAGTGGAAGAGAAAAAAGAAGAAGTTAAAAAGAAAAGCAAATACGAAAATACAGGTATTGCTATCGTTAATAAATATGTAAACATTAGAAAAAAACCTACAACAGATAGTGACGTCGTTGGTAAGCTTTATAAAGGTGGATCCGCGAAAGTACTTAAGATTTCTGGAGATTGGGTTAAAGTTGAATCTGGTTCGGTTACTGGATACATAATGAAAGATTTCTTAGCAATTGGTGAAGAAGCTGAAAAAGTTGCTGAGGAATACGGACGTGTATACATGGTAGTTAAAACTGAGACATTACGTCTTAGAGAAAAGAAAAGTACAGATAGCAAGATTCTTACATTACTTGCAAACGATGAAAAGTATGATGTACAGGCTTATAATAGTAAATGGGTAAAAGTAAAAGTAGATAATGAAGTTGGTTATGTAGCGAAAGAATTCGTTGATGTAAAGGTGAAATTTACTAAAGCAATTTCCATTAAAGAGGAACAAGAAGCAGCAGCGAAAAAAGCAGCTCAACAAGCAGCAATCGCAGCAGAAGAAGCAAGAAGACGTGAAGAAGCACAAGCACAAGCAAATAGCTCAAGTTCATCTTCCTCAAGTTCATCTTCAAACTCAAGTTCTTCAAGTTCATCTTCAAGTTCAAGCTCAAGTTCTTCCTCTACGAAGAAACCAAGTAGTTCTTCAAGCTCAACAAGCAATAAGACAAACTCTTCAGGTTCTACGTCATCAAGCAAATCCGGAAGTGCTGTTGCAAGCTATGCAACTCAATTTGTTGGAAATAGCTACAGATGGGGTGGTACAAGCTTAACAAATGGTACTGATTGTTCTGGTTTCACAATGTCTGTATATAGACATTTTGGTATCAGTATTTCTAGAACTTCATCTGCTCAATCTTCTTGTGGTAGAAGTGTAAGCACAAGCAGCTTACAGGCTGGTGATTTAGTATTCTATGGCAGCGGCGGATCTATCAGCCACGTAGCAATCTACATTGGCGGTGGAAGAATCGTTCATGCTAGTAATAGAAGAGATGGTATTAAGATTTCAAGTGTAAACTACAAAACTCCAATCTGTGCAAGAAGAGTTTTATAATATAGAAAAAGGTGGTCCTAAAGATAGGGCCGCCTTTTTTGTTATATTAGGAGTGGTAAAAAATGTAAGTAATGATATAATAGACCTAGTTGATTTTAAAATAGAGATGAAAAATGTTTCATATTAGGAGGAATAGTATGCAACAACAGGATCGTAGAAAAGATAGAAGACTTCCGATAAAGTTATATTTAGAAATAAACCATATGTTTCGACAAGGAGAAGAAGTAATTAATGATATGGATGCTAAAATTGAAGTCATCAATATATCGAAGTCAGGAATTGGATTTATCAGTAAGGCAACATTACCCATTGATTATTATTTTAATGCAAGGATTGCACTATCAGAAAAGGAATATTTTTTTGCAGTAATTAAGATTAACCGTAAAAAGCAGTGCACGGAAGAAAGATATTTATATGGAGCCGAGTTTGTAGGATTAGCGCCATTCCTTGCAGATAAGATAGATGTGTACGAATACCATTTATATAAAGAAATAATGAAATAATACATTTAAATAAGTAATATAATCTATTACAATAGTTAGAAAACTATATAACTTTCAATACAGTCCACAAAATGTTAGAAAACTTTTTTTGGGTAAAAATTACTTGGATAAATTTAAATTGTGCAATTTGCACAAAAAAGAAAGTATTATATAGTCCTAAATTCCAAGAGAAACTGACATATGTGGATAGACTGGATAAAACTATCCACAGGAAGATGTATGATAAAATCAATAAAATTGAGTTATGCACCAAGTTATCCACTTTATCCACAAGTGAATGTGTGGAAAATGGGGTTCATAATTATTGTCAAGTTCGAATGTTTGTTTTGTTGTAAATGATAAATCAGTACTAAATTTAATTAATAGTTTTACTTGCTACTAAAAATGAATTGTCATGAAACTTAATGAAATAATGTAAATTATAAGCATTATTGTAAAATAAGTTATAGTTATTAGTGAATATGGATATATAAGTATTAGTAACTAAAAAAGAGTGGATTAATTTGGATATCGCTTGATATCTTAAAGCTATATTGCTATAATATTATTAAATAATACATAGTTCTTCAAATTACATAGCCTTATCAGAATGACGTTGTATTAGGATAAAAAAGCTTTTATAAGTACATAACTCATATTAGAATAAAGCGATACATCCCAATATGAAAACTCCACTTATAAAAGTTAAAAAAGGAGTTGGATCTTATGAAATATATTATTAGCGGTAAGAACATTGACGTAACAAATGGTTTGAGATCAGCAGTATATGAAAAGATCGGTAAGCTTGAAAAGTTCTTTACTGATGAAACAGAGGTTCATGTTACATTAAGTGTTCAGAAGGACAGACAAAAGATTGAAGTAACAATTCCCGTGAAAGGTAATATCATACGTGCAGAACAAACAAGTGCGGATATGTATGTATCAATCGATCTAGTTGAAGAAGTAATAGAACGCCAACTTAAAAAGTACAAAAACAAATTGACTCTACATAAACAACAGGCAGCAATTAATTTTAACTCTGCTTTTATTGAGGAAGAGGATGATGATGACGAAACAATTAACATTATCCGTTCCAAACATTTTGCAATGAAGCCAATGGATGCAGAAGAAGCTTGTGTACAGATGGAACTATTAGGACATGCCTTTTATGTATTTAGAAATGCAGATACTGATGAAGTAAATGTAGTATATAAGAGAAAAGGTAATACATATGGTCTGATAGAACCAGAATTTTAAAAATTAGAAAATTGAATATAATAGGAAAAGGGAAGCTAAGGAATGTTAGCTTCCCTTTTTTGCTTTATAGGAAATAAAAAGCGACATTCTCCTTTAGCGCGGGCAAAGTGTCTGTTCCTTACAAGGGACTTAAGGTGCGAGAGTGTACGGAACACGCACTTTGTTCTAGAGTAAAATCTAGAGCTTGAGTCATAGAAATAATATCTTGTCGATTACGATAAGAATGAGAAAAAGCGATATGAGGTATTTCTTCTTGATTACAGTTTTAAAAGCGTGAAAAATGTCATATATATAAGGCTTTATGCGACTTTCCTTAGGGAAAAAAGAGTTGCTATGTCTATATAGTAATGTTACAATAAGACTATTATGATAATAGTAGAAGACTATTACTAACTTTAGAGAGCACAGGAGTGAGTACAATATGGGTTTAATAACGAAACTATTTGGAACACATAGCCAAAGGGAACTTAAATTGGTTTATCCAATTGTTGATAAAATTGAAGCTTTGGAACCTGAATTTGAGAAATTAACAGATGAAGAGTTAAAACATAAAACCATAGAATTTAAGGAACGTCTTGCAAAAGGTGAAACGTTAGATGATTTATTAATAGAGGCATATGCAACAGTTCGTGAAGCTGGTAAACGTGCATTAGGTATGAGACATTATAGAGTACAGTTAATGGGTGGTGTAATCTTACATCAAGGACGTATTACAGAAATGCGTACTGGTGAAGGTAAGACATTAGTAGCAACATTGCCAGCATATTTAAATGCACTTGAAGGCAAAGGCGTTCATATCGTAACAGTAAATGACTATCTTGCACAGCGTGATGCGGAAGAGATGGGAAAACTTCATAGATTTTTAGGACTTACAGTTGGTGTTGTACTAAACTCCATGACAAATGATGAGAGAAGAGAAGCTTACAACTGTGATATCACATATGCAACAAATAATGAATTAGGATTCGATTACCTAAGAGATAACATGGTTATTTACAAAAATCAGCTTGTAATGCGTGATTTACACTATGCAATCATCGATGAAGTCGATTCCGTATTAATCGATGAAGCTCGTACTCCATTAATTATTTCTGGTCAGAGCGGAAAATCTACAAGATTATATGAAGCTTGTGATATCTTAGCTAGACAATTAGTTCGTGGTGAAGAAGTAGAATTATCCAAGATGGATATGCTTATGAGCGAAGAAAAGGAAGAAACCGGCGATTTCGCTGTAAATGAAAAAGATAAGAATGTAACACTTACATTACAGGGTATTCAAAAGGTTGAAAAGTTCTTCCACTTAGAAAACTTAGCAGATCCTGAAAATCTTGAAATCCAACATAATATTATCTTAGCATTACGTGCACATAATCTTATGTTCAAAGATAAAGACTATGTAGTAAAAGATGACGAAGTTCTTATCGTAGATGAATTCACTGGTCGTATTATGCCAGGTCGTCGTTACTCTGATGGTTTACATCAAGCAATCGAAGCAAAAGAAGGAGTAAAGGTAAATCGTGAAAGTAAGACACTTGCGACAATCACATTCCAAAACTTCTTTAACAAATATAAAAAGAAATCTGGTATGACTGGTACTGCATTAACAGAAGAAAAAGAATTCAGAGAAATCTATGGATTAGACGTTATCGAAGTTCCAACAAATCTTCCTGTACAACGTGCAGATCATCATGACGCAGTTTATAAGACTCGTAAAGAAAAGATTCATGCAATTATTGAAGATATTAAGGCATCTCATGAAATTGGACAGCCAGTATTGGTTGGTACGATTACAATTGAAGGTTCTGAGGAAATCAGCTCTTTATTAAAGCGCCAAGGAATTCCTCATAAAGTATTAAATGCCAAGTTCCATGAACTTGAAGCGGAAATCATCAAAGACGCAGGTCAAAAGGGTGCAGTAACAATTGCAACAAATATGGCTGGTCGTGGTACCGATATCAAGCTTGGAGAAGGCGTAACAGAAGTAGGTGGTCTTAAGATCATCGGTACGGAACGTCATGAATCCCGTCGTATTGATAATCAGTTAAGAGGTCGTTCTGGTCGTCAAGGCGATCCAGGTGAATCTAAATTCTACATCTCTCTTGAAGATGATTTAATGCGTTTATTCGGTTCTGACCGCTTAATGAGCATGTTTAACTCTTTAGGTATCCAAGATGGAGAAGAAATTCAACACAAGATGTTAACAAGTGCAATTGAAAAAGCACAGATGAAGATTGAGAATAACAACTTTGGTATTCGTAAAAACTTATTAGAATACGATCAAGTAAACAATGAACAAAGAGAAGTAATCTATACAGAACGTCGTCGTGTATTAGATGGCGAAAGTATGAGAGATACGATTATCAAAATGATTGGTGATGATGTAGAACACATCGTAAATAACTGTATTAGCGATGAACAAATGT
The DNA here is from genome assembly GCA_030539495.1 of bacterium. Taxonomy (GTDB): domain Bacteria; phylum Bacillota; class Clostridia; order Lachnospirales; family Lachnospiraceae; genus KM106-2. The sequence continues at coordinate 38,132 of JAUNRX010000011.1, forward strand.
CAGAAGAATGGGATATCCCAACATTAAACCAAGAATTACTTCCTGTCATTCCAATCGAACCAGTTCATTTAACAAAAGAACAACTTAACACATTCAGTAAAGATCAGTTAATTCAAGAAATCAAAGAACAAGCTGTGAAATTCTATGAAGGAAAAGAATCTGAGTTCCCAGAACCAGAAGCAATTCGTGAAATTGAACGTGTTATCTTATTAAAAGTTATCGATAATAAATGGATGGCTCATATCGATGATATGGATCAATTACGTCAAGGTATTGGTTTACAAGCATATGGTCAACGCGATCCATTAGTAGAATATAAATTTGCAGGATATGAAATGTTCGATGAAATGATCGAATCTATTTCTATGGATACAGTTCGTGCATTAATGCATGTACGTATTGAGCAAAAAGTAGAACGTGAAGAAGTTGCTAAAGTAACTGGCACAAACAAAGATGAGTCAGCTGGTAAAGCACCTGTAAAACGTAAAGACAAAAAAGTTCAGCCAAATGATCCATGCCCATGTGGAAGTGGCAGAAAATATAAACAATGCTGTGGTAGAAAAGCATTATAATTACGACAAGTAAACGACTAGAATGAGGTGAGTTAAGTGGTTGAATTAGACCAGTTCAAATATACGTTATCTACGTATGAAAAACCGTTACTTGAAGTGGGGGACTCACTTGACTTAGCCAATAAAAAGCTAAGAGTCGAAGAGTTAGAGTTAATGTTAGAGGCCCCTGACTTCTGGGATAATCCGGAGAAATCAACGGCTGTTATGAAAGAACTTACTTCTCTTAAAGGAACAATTAAGGGATTTAAGGACTTACAGGAAAAATATGAAGATATTCAGACGTTACTTCAAATGGGATATGAGGAGAATGATCCTTCTCTTATCCCTGAAATTGAAGAGGAATTAAACCAGTTTATACAAGAGTTTGAGACATTACGAATTACTACGTTATTGTCAGAAGAATATGACAGAGATGATGCAATCTTAACATTGCATGCAGGTGCAGGTGGAACAGAAAGTTGTGACTGGGCAAGCATGCTTTGCAGAATGTATCAGCGTTGGGCTGAGAAGAAAGGCTTTAAGACAGAAATCATTGATTATTTAGATGGTGAGGAAGCTGGACTTAAGTCTGTAACGATAGAAATTCATGGAGAAAATGCATATGGACTATTAAAGTCAGAACGAGGGGTTCATAGACTAGTTCGTATTTCTCCGTTTAATGCTGCAGGAAAGAGACAGACATCATTTGCCTCCTGCGACGTAATGCCGGATATTGAAGAAGATATCGACATTGAAATTAATGATGATGACATTAGAATTGATACGTATCGTTCTAGTGGTGCTGGTGGTCAGCACATTAATAAGACATCATCTGCCATTCGTATTACCCATTTTCCAACGGGAATTGTTGTACAATGTCAAAATGAGCGTTCCCAGCATATGAATAAAGATAAGGCAATGCAAATGTTAAAAGCAAAGCTTTACTTATTAAAACAGCAGGAAAATGCCAAAAAAGAGTCTGCCATTCGTGGTGAGGTAACGGATAATGGTTGGGGAAGCCAGATACGTTCTTACGTAATGCAGCCATATACGATGGTAAAAGACCACAGAACAAATGAGGAAACAGGGAATGTAACAAGTGTATTAGATGGAGCAATCGATCCATTTATTAATGCGTATTTAAAATGGATTAATAAGAAGAAACTTTCCTAGTACAGTTGTGCCGTAGAAGTACAAAAAGAGGAGAAAATGATTATGCCAGTAGAAAAACTCATATTATTCCAGATTAATAATCAAATGTATGGAATTAATGTTGATTATGTCAGCGCCATTGAGTCTGTTACTGATATCGTAAGAGTTCCGAATGCACCTGCTAATATTGAGGGGATTATTAGTTTAAGAGGGAATGTAATTCCAGTTTACAGCCTTCATAAAAAGTTTAATACGGTATTGGATACAACGAGACAAGAGTCACAACTGATTATTACAAGAAGCGAGGACAATGTATTTGCGTTTATGGTAGACCAAGTAGATGAAATTCATCTTATGGAAAAAGGACAGTATTTGGATCCACCGAATGTATTAATGTGTGAAAAGACATCTTATATTGCAGGAATTGCGAAGATTAAAGATAGCTTAGTATTATGTATTGACGTAAATGAACTAATGTCAGAAGCAGAAAAAGAAAAGATGCAGACTTTTGTAGAACAAATGTCCAATAACGATTAGGAAAAAAAGTCCTGAACTACAACTTGTGGTTCAGGGCTTTTTTTGTGGATATATTTCTGACTGACCTTGAGTGAACTGGCTTTTTTGGTAGTAGTCATCTAATTCTTGTAAGAAGACCTTGGTAACTTCATTTTGTGTCACATTTTTAGGTGTCAGGTAAGAGAAGTTTCTTGTAAATCGGTCATCCAATGTAAAGAGATTTAGTTCCCCTTTTTTAGAAGGTTCATTTACAACCAGTCTTGAGATGATCGTGATGCCTAAATCATTCTTGATCGCTTCTTTAATGGCGTAGTTGCTTCCTAGTATCATTAGCTTTTTGGGAATAATATGATTTTGACTAAGGAACATGTTTAGATATTCTCTTGTTCCAGAGCCGTCTTCACGGGAAATCCAACATTGATTGGCAAAGGCATCGATATTGGAGATGTCAGTTAACGTATTAGAATATGCCAAGACCATCTCATCAGTATAGAAGCAGTGTTGATTTAGGTTTCCAAATGCAGGTGGTCCTTCAATAAATCCGATGTCATAGGATAATTCTTTAATGCCTTTACAGACTGCTGCCGTATTGTTCATTAACACCTTAATATCAATTTCGGGGTACTTATTGGTGAAGTAAGCAATAAATTTAGGAAGCAGGTATTCTCCAATGGTAAAGCTGGAGCCTATCTTTAGAGAGCCTCTTATGGAAGAGGTTTCTGTCTTTAGTTCGTGCTTTGTCGTATCAATTAAATCCAGAATTTCTTTTGCCCTAGCATATAGTTTATATCCTTGATCTGTAATAATGATTTTTTTTTGCTTTACGGAGCGGTTAATTAGTTTGACTTCAAACTGTGCTTCCAGGTTCTTAATGTGAATGCTTACACTAGGCTGTGAGAGGTTAAGAACTTCTGCGGCCTTTGTAAAATTCTTAAGTTCGACGACAGTTACAAATGTCTTAAGTTCTGAGATCATAGTTACCTCCTATCATTAATTATATTAATAATGCATATTGTTAACATTTATTTTACTTATGATTATAACACAAATATAATAGAGAAAGTAAATAATAGATAAAACAAATAGAATTGAGGCGTAATCATGAAAAATATAAATGGTATCAAGGAAATACTTCCTGGATTATTAGTATCTGTCGGGCTTGGATTTTTAAGCATATTTCTTGCCAGATTTGTACCAAAGTTAGGTGCAGGCACGATCGCTATATTTTTAGGAATGTTTATTGGCAACTTATTTTTAAATCAAAAGGTTTTTCATAAAGGATATAAATTTGCGGAATCAGATCTTCTTTCGTATTCCATCGTATTATTAGGAGCGACACTAAGTGTTTCAACGTTAATGGAACTGGGTGTGGGCGGTATTGTATTTATTATACTTCAGATGTTAATTACAATTGTATGGGCAATCTATGTTGGTAAGAAATTAAAGTTTAGCCAAAATTTCTCCCTTATGATGGCAGGCGGAAATGCCGTTTGTGGTTCATCTGCAATTGGAGCGATTGCACCAGTCATCGATGCAAAAGATGAGGAAAAAGGAATTGCAATTACAATTGTTAATGTAACTGGTATTTTCTTAATGTTCTTATTACCAGTGATTGCAGGGCATCTTTATAATCATGATGCAATGCCAACTTCCGCTTTAATCGGTGGTACTCTTCAATCTGTTGGACAAGTTGTTGCCAGTGGAGATATGGTAAATGGCACAGTAAAAGAATTATCTACGATCTTTAAAATTGTTCGTGTTATCTTATTAGTAGTTGTTGTTATTGGGTTCGGACATCTTAAGAAGAAAACAAATGCAGAAATCATTGATGAAGAAATTGAAGATGTGAAAAAAGGAAAAGTTACAGTACCTTGGTATGTAATTGGTTTCTTTATTACATGTGCATTATTCTCTTTTGGAATTATTAATGACGATGTATCTGTGCTATGTAAGGCAATTAGTAATAAGCTAGAAGTAATTGCACTTGCAGCAATCGGTCTTAAAGTAAATGTAAAAGAGTTAGTAAGACAAGGAAAAACAGTATCCATTTATGCGTTTGCAGTAGGAGCAATGCAGATTATCAGCGCAGTAGCTTTAATCTATTTCTTAGTAAAATAATAAATAAAGAAGTAAGTTTATCGAGAGGTAGGCTTACTTTTTTTATTTACACGAACAACGAGCTAAAGTTAAAGAGAGTGTTTCCTCTTGTATTATAGGAAAGACAGCCTAATCCTTGATAGGAAAAAATCAACATTTAATAGAATTTATATACATAAAAGAAAATTGATATTTATCATAATTTTGTTACTTCCTATAATAAAAGTAAGGTGTTTTATACTGTTTTATATGGTATGAAGGAGGCGAGAAAAAGACAGATATGAAATAGTGTAACTCACATTCTTAGGCATTCATTTTAATGTGGGAAAGGAAGAAAGTATTATGAGGAGAAGGGTTAAGAAAGTGATTTCTTACATACTTGCATTGGCAATGATTTTAACAAGTTTATCATTTCCTGTTAATCAGACAGTTGCTTATGCAGAGACAAAAGAAGCAAAAGTGGCATCAGATACAATTAATCTGACAGACCAGCTTCAGGTAAAAGTAGATGGTGCGTCTGATGGACAAGCTATGAAGCTTTATTTAAACAGTGTATATGAGGCAAAAGTTTCATTAAAAGAAGGAAAACATACAGTACAAGTGTTACTGAATGGCACTGCTTATGGGGAAGAAAAGTCCGTTCAGTTAACAGAAGCTCAAGATGTATATGTGAGAGTAAAAGATGGAGCAGTATTAACTTCTGTAACTGATGCAGCTAGTTTTCATAAAGCTTCGGTTGCAGGTACCTTTAATCAATTTTCGTTTAAGGATGAAAAGGAATCTGAATATAAAATTGGAGACTGGGATCCAAAAGATGAAAATGGACTAGTAGCCTATGTAGGCGGTGGACTGTATAAAAGAACATTTCAGTTTGCTGAACTTGAGAAAGACACAGAACTAGAATATAAGATTGCTTTCGATCAAGACTGGGCTTATAGCATTGGTAATGGAAGCGAAAATATTAAAGTAACTCTTAAAAAGGGCACAAAGCAATTTACGGTATTAGCAGATGAAGTAAATGGAGTTGTTTATGATTCTGTTAGAACAAGTGAATATTCAGTAACTCAAAATGATGGAGCAGTTACCTACCCAGCATTAGGAATGAGTGTATCTTTAATTGGAAGCATTCGAAATGATGAGAGTAAGAATTGGGCAAATAGTGAAAAAGGATTTGAGTTTACACAAGTTAGCGATACTCTATTCTTATACCAGGCAGCAGTAAAGGCAGGTTCTTATGAATATAAGGCAGTCTTTAACTATGAGAAATGGTATGAGAAGTCAGACGGTAACAAGAAGCTTGAGATCAAAGAGGACGATACAAATATAGTATTCTTATATGATGCCAGCGATGAGTCACTGCTTGATACTGTAAATGATTCCAATGCAATTGCAGTAAAGCTTGGAATGCAGGAAACACCAGCGGAAAGCAGTGTAACAACAAATCCGAATGGAACGACTACATTTATTACGACAGCTGCAAAGAATGAAACAGATCAAGTACAGCTTGTCTATGCTAAGAAGACTGCATTAAATGATACAAAGACAATTGACTTTAAGAAAGGAACGGACAACAAAGGAAACTTTAATGGAACCTTTAAAGCAAACGAAGTATTCTTTGGAGACGAAGCAGTTGATATTTACTATTACTATAAGATTAATGGCAAGAAACAACTTGATAATATATCAGAGACAGTAAAGACTGAGGATGGAACCGAATACAATCATTATCAGAGAGCGGAATTTAAAGGAAGAGATGTCTATATTCCCGGAACATTCCCAGGTGAGAGTTGGAATCCTGCATCGAATAAAATGGAATACAAGGGAAATGGCTTGTATGAGTATACCTTTAAAAATGTAGGTGCAGCTAACTATGAATATAAGATCGCAATGGGTTCTTGGACAGAGAACTATGGTGTAGATGGTGTAGCTGATGGAGGTAATATAGCAGTAACGGTAACAAAGACGCAAGATGTAACCGTATACTATATGGATCTTGTTACGCATTATTCAAAGACATCCATTGACTATGTGGAAGCAGACATTACTCTTGAGGGAACAGGAATTCCTAAAGACTGTAAGTTTGAAGATCCAGGCCTTGCTGGTATTTATAGCTGTAAGACAACATTAAAGAAAGGTACATATTCTGATGTTAAGGCAGTTTATGAAGGAAAAGAGTATAAGATGGATGTCTTCACATTAAGTGAAGAGAAAGCAGTAACCTTCTATTTTGATCCATCTACTGATATTTATTATAATGATTCTACGAAAGTAGATATTAATGTAAGCAATGTACATTATGACTCAAAGAGTACTACATATAAGAGTGTATTTGGTGCAGTAGAAGAAGGACAACGTGTTAAATACTCCATTGATACAGGTGCAGATGCTACTAAGGTCCTCTTATATATCAAAGGCAAAGACAATGTAATACAGGAATTATCCAAGAAAGAAGCAGACGGAAAAGTAACTTGGTCTGCAGAGGTTAAATTAGATACCTATGGACAGTATAAATATTTCTTCGCTATTTACTATGGCTCTTATGTAAAAGTGTATTGTGATGATGATGGATATTATGGAACTGGTACAGTAACCGATCTTACATCAATGAAACCTTATGACCTTACGGTATATAAGAAAGGATATAAGACTCCAGACTGGATGAAGAATGCAGTAATCTATCAGATCTTCCCAGATCGTTTCTACAATGGAGACACTTCCAATGATGATGCTCAGACTACATCACGTGGAGCAACTGATTATGAATTCATTACGGACTGGAACACGCTTCCTGAAAATCCGGATCAAGAAAAGGCACATCCAGATACCTATCCTACTACTGCATTTAAGGGAGATGGAAACTGGAGTAATGAGATATATGGTGGAGACTTACAAGGTATTATAAAACGCATGGATTACTTAAAAGCATTAGGGGTAAATGTAATCTATTTGAACCCTGTATTTTCTTCTATTTCAACACATCGTTATGATACTAGTGATTATAGCAAGATTGATCCAATCTTAGGTGCCTTAGGTGATTTTACAGAATTAGTGAAAGTTGCAAAAGAAAATAATATGCATATCGTATTAGATGGCGTATTCAATCATGTTTCCGATGACTCTATTTACTTTGACCGTTACTACAAATTTGTTGGTAAAGATGGTAAAGTAGGTGCATACCCATATTGGGCATATGTATATGATTATATGAACGAGAACAAGGATGCAACTGAGGAAAATGCCATTGAAGCAGCAAAAACACATTTTACATCATTAGGTGTTACTGACTTCTCTTATACAGAATGGTTTACAGTAAACAATACTGCTTTAGTAGATAAAGATACGAAAGAACATGTAAAGGATACGATTGGTGATCGTAAAGGAAAAGAAGTTTATGGCTATGAAGGATGGTGGGGATATGATTCTATGCCGGTCATCACATCTACCAACGGTTCTGAGTATCAAACAGGAAACTGGGGTACAGAAGTAATTGAAGGAGAAAAATCCATCGGTCAATATTGGTTAAATCAAGGTTCTAATGGATGGAGACTTGATGTTGCAAATGAAGTCTCTGATGAAACATGGCAGCACTTTAGAAACTCTGTAAAATCATTAAATGATGATAATGTAGTAATCGGTGAAATCTGGGATGATGCAACTGAATACTTATTAGGTGACATGTACGACTCTGTTATGAACTATATCTTTAGAAATGCAGTATGCTCCTTTGCAAAAGGTGGCTCAGCATCCAGTAGTTTACAGGCATTAGAGAATATTAGAGAGCGTTATCCAAAAGAAGCATTCTATGCAATGATGAACTTAGTAGGATCTCATGATACAACACGTTTATTATCTTACCTGGATGGAGTAGCTGATGATCGTACTTCTGATGATCCAGATAGCAGTTATCCAACGGTAAAAAGTGCATATCCAACGTATGAAACAACCTCAGAGGAAGCGAAGAGAAGACAGTATGTAGTAGCATTTATCCAAATGACCTATGCCGGAGCACCAACTATTTACTATGGTGATGAAATTGGTATGGTAGGCGCTGATGATCCAGATAACAGACGTTCTATGACATGGGGGGAAGGAAATAAAGAGCTTGTAGAGTGGTATGCAACACTTGCAAAGATTCGTAGTGAATATACAGCATTACGTACCGGCGATGTAGTACCTTTCGATTTAAAAGATAACGACAATAAGGTTCTTGATTCATTAATGGGTTATGTAAGAAGTGATGATGAAAATCAGATGATCGTAATTTCTAATAACTCAGGGGATGACCAAAAGGTTACCATTCCTGTAAAAGATCTTATTAAGTTAACAGGTGCCACCCTATTTGATGAAGTGACGGGAATTGAGTATGCAGTAGAAGGTGGTAAAGCAACAATAACAGTTGCAGCTTATAAGGGTGTAATCTTAACGGAAAATAAGAAGAGTGTAAGCATCAATGCAGAAGCATTAAAACCAGCTTATGATCCTTCTTATAAAGTTGAGTCTTCCTTAACAGAAGTTACAGTAAATAAGACGAGTGCTACAATTAATAAAGGAAATACATTAACATTAAATATTACATATGCACCATCAAATGCAGCAGATATCAAAGAGATTGTGTGGACAAGCAGCAATGAAGCAGTTGCAACAGTAAAAGATGGTGTAGTTACCGGAGTTGGGGCAGGAAAGGCAACCATTACAGTAACCTTGAATAATGTTGTAAGCGCAACCTATGAGATCACGGTAAAAGAAGAGGTGAAACCAGCAACACCAAGTCCAAGTCCAACGGTTAAGCCAAGTCCAACGGTTAAGCCAAGTCCTACAGTACCAACACCAACAGTAAAACCAGCAACTCCTAAGCCAACGCCAACAGTAAAAGCACCTTCTCAAGTTAAGAATGTTAAGGTAGTAAAACAGTCTGCATCTAAAGTTAAAGTGTCTTGGAAGAAGATATCTGGGGTAACAGGCTATGAAATTTATATGAAGACGAATAATGGACAGTATAAGAAAGTATACACAAACAAGGGGACTTCTAAGGCAACTTATACAAGAAGTGGCTTAAAGAAGGGATATCGTTATTCCTTTAAAGTACGTGCATACAAGAAAGTAAATGGGAAGACCGTTTATGGTAAGATGTCTTCAGTGGCTTCTATTCGAATGCCAGTTACAGCTGTGTCTAATGTTAAAGCTAGTAAGAATTCTAAGACTAGCATAAAGATTAGCTGGAGTAAAGTAAGTGATATTACCGGATATGAGGTCTATATGAAGAAAGCAAATAAATCATATTCTAAGGTTGCAACCATTAAGAAGTCTGGTACTTGTTCTTATAAGAAAACGAAGTTAAAGAGAGGTACAAAATATACCTTTAGAGTAAGAGCATATAAAGTAGTAGACGGAAAGAAATATTATAGCAGCTTTAAGACAACAAAACAGATAAAGCTATAATTGTCAAATTAAATTTAAAAACCCCGAGCCATATATAAAAATATAGTTCGGGGTTTTTAAATTAGGATGCAAATAAGGATTCTAATTTTTAGAGGGCGGATTTCCTAGAATATTCTCTAGCGAATCGATTATATTTAGAACAATTTCGTCATATTTTTTACCACTATATGGTTGATATTAAAAAGGAAGTGTGTTAATATCTTTCTAGGAAAAACAAGTGTATTTGCAGCACATACACAAAGGTGGTGGATTTATGGAAGATGAAAAGTATTATATTATAAAGAAGAATGCATTGCCGGAAGTTTTGCTGAAAGTCGTGTCTGCAAAAAAGTTATTAGAGACTGACGAGGCCCTTACTGTGCAAGAGGCAACGGAAGCCGTTGGTATCAGCCGAAGTTCATTTTACAAGTATAAAGATGATATAT
>JAUNRX010000089.1 GCA_030539495.1 bacterium
AAAAACGCTCCGCTAAGGATGCGCACTCAGCTGAAATGAGAATGTCGCTAATGCGACCAGCTTCCCCATTGAACAAAGTGATTTATAATTCTATAGTCAAAAAACCTAAGAAATGTAAAATAATTGGAAAAAATAATAAAAATTGTATAATATTTGTGAAATATAAGTTACTTTTTAGGGAAAATGTGGTAATATATAATAGATACGAATTAGAGAAGGAAGGAGTCTTTGTTAGATAGCAGACTTTTATCCATAGCTAATCTAACATATGTGAGGATTATGAAAGATGAATTAGTGGTAAAATGTAAATTATATGTACAAAACAGAGATATCTTAAAATCAGAGTTTAAATGGGCATCTTCTAATATGCTTCCTTTATGCGCGTATATGTATACCCAAAAAGGTAGAAAAGTGGATGCAGTTCGTATTGAAGAATGTAGACAGATTATAATGAAACATATTGGGGTGTTTTCAAAAGTAAAAGGACAAGAAGAAATTCCTTTGGCTACATTACTATCGTTAGAAACAAGTGCAGAGAAAGCATTTGCAAGACGAGTAGAGGTTTATCGGTTATTAAAGAAAGAATTTGAAACAACATCATACTTACCTATAATTGCATTTGCAATGGTAGGGGCAGCATCATCCAATACGGTTGATTATGCAAAAGTAATCAGTCGTGCAAAACGATTGGAAGAACAGATACAAAGTGAGTTTGCGGGTAATCAGATTGCAGAGTGTAGTGGCATCAGTGTCTTATTAGCCCTAAGTGGAAAGTCAGAAGATAAACTACTAGAAGATTTAAAAATGGCTTATGGACTATTCAGTAATTTAGAGTTAGAAGAGAGCTCTATTCCAATGCTTTGTTATGCAATCATAGTTGGACAAGGAGAAGTTTTGGACTCCTGTGAAAAAGTAATGTCTGCATATAGCATCTTAGCCAAAAGACGAATTAAGTTACAACGCGTTGGAGAAATGACGGCACTCGAATTAGTAGCAAATAGTCAGCAACAAGTGGAAGATTACATAAACGACAGTATGGAAATGAATACATATCTAAAAGAACAAAAAGGATTTGATCTGTTAAGCATATCATCAGCAGAACGCCATATGTTTTCTCTGATGCTTGCAGCAGATTCAAACCGACAATATCTTGAAACACAGATTGTTTTGATTGCGGCAGTATATAGTACAATGCTAGTTGCCGTTTTGGACTAGTCTGTAAACAGAATGTAGGGAAAGCTGAATCATAAAGTGGATTCAGCTCAGCTTGTCGACAAAGTCGACAAGCTGTGGATGAAATCAGGCTTTCATCCAGTGCTGAAGGAAATGATTAGTGCTCATTCGTGCAAGTCCTTAAAGAACAGGACCTATTCACACTAATCCGATATCCGAAAAGCGTCGTTTCCGGATATCGATTTGAATGAACACCGATGGTTTTCAAACTTTCCCCCAAGAATCACTTTGGAGAAAATGCAAAAATTACTTTTTCTACAGTCTGAGCTGAATCATAAAGTGGATTCAGCTTTTTTTTTATGCGAACAACGAGCCAAAGTGTGTGTTCCTTATAAGGCCTTAAGACGCGAGAGTATGTGGAACACGCACTTTCTTATATTTTAAGGAAATTGGGTCTAAAAGTTAATATTTGAAACTAAAACAAGTGAAAATGCTTACGAAACTTTCGAAAACACATTTGTTTATTAAGCAAACAATATATTACCTATCTTTACGAAATGTAAAATATTTACTATAATATATTTGAATGTGAGAGAACAAATAGAGATTTGATAAGTACATAGGTGAAAAATAGAGCTTATATAAGGAAAAATGAAAAATCAGTTGAGGAGGAAAACAAATGGGGGAAACAATGATTGTTGAACAGGTTACGCAGTCGAAAATAGAAGAGTTAATTTCTATGATGACGCTAGAAGAAAAAGCAGGCCTTTGTTCAGGCAAAGATTTTTGGCATACGAAAAAGGTTGAAAGATTAGGAATTCCGGATACTATGGTTTCTGATGGACCTCACGGATTACGTAAACAAGACTTAGAAGGAGATCATCTTGGCATTAACGATAGTATTAAAGCGGTATGTTTTCCAACGGGCTCTGCTCTTGGATCATCTTTTAATACTGAATTAATAGAGAGTATGGGTGAGACGCTTGGAAATGAGTGTCAAGCCGAAGGTGTAAGTGTCATATTAGGACCTGCAGTCAATATTAAACGTTCTCCTTTATGCGGTCGAAACTTTGAATACTATTCCGAAGATCCTTATCTTGCAACTAAGATGGCAGGAGCATTTATCGATGGTGTACAAAGTAAGAATGTCGGTACAAGCATCAAGCACTTTTTGGCAAATAATCAAGAAACCAGACGTATGTCTTCCTCTTCTAAGATTGATGAAAGGACTATAAATGAGATTTATCTTGCAGCATTTGAAGATGCAATTAAAAATCATAAGCCTTGGACGGTAATGTGTTCCTATAACCGTATAAATGGTATCTATGCAGCAGAAAATAAAAAGTATTTAACAGAAACCTTGCGTGATAAATGGAATTTTAGCGGTTATGTAGTAAGTGACTGGGGTGCAGTAAATAACAGGGTTGCGGATCTGAAGGCAGGTCTTAACCTAGAGATGCCTTCTTCAGGCGGTATTGGAGACAGCGAGATTGTAGAGGCTGTTAAATCAGGAGAATTAGAAGAAAGTATCCTGGATGATGCAGTTCGACATATTCTAACAGTGGAATATCGTTATCTTAATAATCGCGATGAAACTGCAGTATTTGATATGGAAAAGGATCATGAAAAGGCTAGGGAAGTTGCCAATGAGACAATCGTCTTATTAAAGAATGAAGGAGTATTACCACTAAAAGCATCCGATGAAGTTGCTTTCATAGGAAAATATGCCGAGAAACCAAGATATCAAGGCGGTGGCAGCTCCCACATCAATAGTTATAAAATAACAAGTGCTCTTTCTTATGTGGAAGAGAATGTGAAAAATGAAGTACATATTACCTATGCAAAAGGATTTGATGATCAAGAGGATGTCACCCATGAGGAAATGGTGAGGGAAGCAGTAGAGAGTGCCAAGAAAGCAAAAGCCGCTGTAATTTTTGCAGGACTGCCAGACAGTTTTGAGTCAGAAGGGTTTGACCGTACCCATATGAGAATGCCACAATGTCAAAACTATTTAATCGAACAAGTGGCAAAGGTGCAGCCAAATACAATTGTAGTACTTCATAATGGTTCTCCTGTAGAAATGCCTTGGATCGATAAGGTAAAAGGTGTGGTGGAAGCTTATCTTGGAGGTCAGTCAATTGGAGCTTCGGTAGTCGATGTCCTATACGGAAAGGTAAATCCATCTGGCCGACTTGCAGAGACCTTCCCTATTAAGTTAGAAGATAATCCATCTTATCTCTACTACATTGGAGAAGGAGATCAGGTAGAGTATAAAGAAGGAATCTTTGTAGGCTATCGTTACTACGATGCAAAGAAAATGCCAGTATTATTCCCATTTGGATATGGACTTTCCTATACAACCTTTGAGTATAGCAATTTAAAGGTAGACAAAGAAACTATGTTAGATACAGATCAAGTTACGGTATCTGTAGATGTAACCAATACTGGAGCCATAGCTGGAAAAGAAGTGGTTCAGTTATATGTTGGAAAGAAAGAAAGTAAGGTACTACGTCCTGTCAAAGAACTTCGAAAATTCACGAAAATACAGTTAAATCCAGGAGAGACAAAGACAGTAACCTTCCAATTAGAGAAACGGGCATTTGCTTATTATGAAACAAGAATAAAAGATTGGTATGTGGAGAGTGGAGAATATGACATAATGATTGCCAGAAATGTAAATGATGTTGTATTAGACAAGAAAATTACAGTAAACTCTACAACAAGCCTTCCAATAAGAATTACAACAGATACCACATTTGGTGATGTTTATGTAAAAGAAGAAGCAAAAGAGCTGATTGAAAGCTATTTAGAAGGAAATGAGTTCTTTAAGATTCTAGATACAGAGAAGACAGAAGAAAGTGATGTAGCAGCAGAAGCAATCAGCAAGGAAATGCAGATTGCAATGATGAATTATATGCCATTAAGAAGCATCAGAGATTATAGTAATGGCTCTGTTACGACAAAAGATTTAAACGAGTTAGTAGAAAAATTAAATAAAATTTATCAGTAGAAAAAACAAGGACACAGGAAAAAAGCTGTGTCCTTTCTATATATTAAAACAGAAATAACGGCGAAAATTTACTAAGGAACGAAATAGTTTAGTTACTATACAAATTATACAAAAAGAGAGGAAAAAAATCTATGAATACGATAATAAAACCAAATCATGAATATTTAGTGTATAGAGGAAGATATGACAATACCAATGTGGAAGCACCGATCTTCGGGTTTCCCTATAGTGGAATTGTAATTACCTTTGAGGGAACTGAGCTCAGTGTTTCATTAAAAAATCTACATGTCGAGAAAGAAAACTATCTAGGGGTGTTAATAGATAAGAAGCAGACAGAAGTTTTACTCGGAAATACGGATGAGGTACAGACAATTAAAGTGGCTTCCGGGCTTGAAGACACAAAGCATGAAGTATTTGTATTTAAACGTATGGACTTATGTCATCAGATTATGTTTTTATGCTTTGATTTAGGAGCTAGAGGGAAAATACTGATGCCAAGAAAACAGCAAAGAAAGCTGTTTGAGTTTTATGGAGATTCTATTACGGCAGGAGTATCAGAACAGAGCAATGCGTACTATTCCTATGCAGCAATTCTAGGAAGATTACAGCATGCAAGGATCCATCTGGTTGCACAAGAAGGAATTGCATTAAAGGATGGGGTAGGATTATGTAAAGTAGGAATGGAAACGTTATTTTCAAAAGCTAGTTTTGATCTAGATACTATGCAAGGTAATGAATGGAATTTTAAGAAAGAGGAACCGAATGTAGTTTTGATTTCCCTTGGACAATTTGATCAGTATCCTGAGGATTTTATGAAGGAAGACTACAATGGAGAAAAATCGAAAGAGTGGAAGCAGGGAATGACAGAATTTATTACGAAACTACGAAACTATTATCCGAGTACACTGATTGTACTAATGACCTCTATTTGCAAGCATTCGCCGAAATGGGACCGTGCAATCGGTCAAGTATGTGCAAATTTCCGCGAAAATAACGTCGTGCACTTTTTGTACAATGGAAATGGACGTTTGGCAGACGAAACTGTAACAATTGCACAATCGGAACAGATGGCATTAGAGCTCAATTCTTTTCTTTTAGGACTGGAAAATACGGCCTGGAACTAGGAAAAGTGACAATAAAGAGTAGAGAAAGGTACTAAAATACAAAAAAATGCATCAATTAAAAATATATATAAATATATGGAAAATACTTGTAAAAACTCTCAAATTCCACTATAATATTAGTTGTAAGGGAGAGGAACATATTTAGTATTAGAAAATATGTGCAAGAACTTCAAGGGCAGAATGAAAAAAATATACATATTGCATATATGATAGTAAATATGTTTTTCTACGAAAATAATTCGTTTTTATGGAGGGAGAAACATGAAAAACAAAGTTAAAAAAGTAGCCACATTATGCTTGTCCATGTCGATGATCGCATCAATGCTTGCTGCATGTGGTGACAGTAGTACTTCTGGGGATGCTACAACAGCACCTAAAGCAACAGACGCTAATGCAACTCCAGCTGCTTCAGCTGAGGCAACGACAGAGGCATCTGCTGATACGGCAAAAGGATCAACGCCTCGTAATGAAACATTATATTTTGCAGGACAACAATGGAAATCAATTAATGACTGGAACCCAATGTCAGCAAACTCAAACAATGCAATGGCAATTAACCAGGTAGATTCAGCCAGAGTTTTGATTTATGAAACTTTATTTATGTATAACATGATGGATAGCTCCTTAAATCACTTATTAGGCAATGAATACAAGTGGAACGATGACAAGACTGAATTGACGGTTACACTTAATCCAGATGCAAAATGGAGTGATGGTACTCAAGTAACAGCAGACGATATCAAATATACATTTGACTGTCATGTTAAATATAAATCAGCACAAGGTAATGATTTTGGTTTATATATTGATAAAGTTGATGCTAAAGATGCTACTACAGCAGTATTCCATGCAAAACTTGATAAAGCTGGAAAACCAAAGAATCCATTAAAAGTGGAGCAATATTTAACTCAAGTATATCAAATGCAGAAAGCTTATCTTGAAAAAGTTGAAAAGAGAAATGATAACAAAGCAGATAAGATGGATGACTATGTAGCATCCGGCCCATATAAAACAATGTATTACGATAATCAAAAAGTTGTATTCCAAAGAGATGATAACTATTGGGGACAAGCTAAATCAATGTGGGGACAAGTTCCTAATCCAAAGTATATCGCTCATACAATTTATGCAGATAATAATGCAGGCCAAACAGCTTTGACAAAAGGCGAAGTTGATGTTTGTCAACAATTCGTAACAGATGTTCAAAATCTTTGGTTAAAACAAAAATTACCTATTTCTACATATATCGATGAAGCACCATATGGTATCTGTACTTGTATGCCATCTTGTTTCTTTAACTGTGACAAAGAAGGCCTTAACCAAGTAGCAGTACGTAAGGCAATCGCAATGGCAACAGACTTTGATCAGATTATTTCTTCTGCTGTATCTAATCAATCACCATCCTTTAGTGATGTTCCACGTAGTATCATGAACCCAACAGATGTTGAGCAAAATATGATCGATAAGGATTCTTTAAAACAATATCAATGGAAGAATGCTGATGTTGAAGGAGCTAAGAAGCTTCTTGATGATGCAGGTATCAAAGATACCGATGGTGATGGTATCCGTGAATACAAAGGTAAGAAATTATCCTTCAAGGCAGAGTGTCCAAGTGGATGGTCTGACTGGAACGCAGCTCTTACAATGGTATCTGATGCTGGTAAGAATATAGGTATTGATATCTCTACTTACTTCCCAGATGCTGATACTTACTATGATGATTTCACAAATGGTAAGTTTGATATTTGTATGTGGTCCTCATCAGGAGCAGGTGTAACAAATCCATGGCAACGTGGTATGTTCTACTTCTCCAAAGACTATGCAGCAATCAAGAAAGGTAACTGGAGTGGTAACTTCGGTCACTACATCAATGATGACGCAGATAAGATCCTTCAAGAAATCCCATTAGAGACAGATGCAGCTAAATTAAAAGAGTACTATACAGAATTAAGTAAGATCTGGTTAACAGATGTTCCTTCATTCGCATTAATGTATAGACCAGTAACTTTCCATATCGTAAATGAAAGCGTTTGGACTGGATTCCCTCAAAAAGATGATGGAACTAACATCCCTCCAACAGATTGTACAGATGGATATGGTATTGCATCTCTTTACAAGATTACAAATACAACAAAATAGTAGTAAACCTATGTAATTAAAATTTAAGATACGATTAGCACAGTAGTGCAAACAGTTATTAGGTAAAAGGGTAAATAAGAGCCATGTTTTATATACCTAAAACATGGCTCTTATTTTATGATATTGTGGGGTGATATATTGAAAGGGTTGAAGAGATATTACGGACAAAAAATTATTTGGTATCTAGTAACACTTGTCTTTGCAATTATTCTTAATTTCGCATTGCCAAGATGCATGCCAGGTAATCCAGTAGCAGGTCTGGTTGGAAAGGCTGCATCAGGTATGACTGATGCATCAGCAACAGAAAAAATTCAGCAAGAGTACACAGAAAAGTTTGGATTGGATAAATCTATGCCTGAACAATTTTTTAAATGGGCAGGTGCAGCCATAAAAGGTGACTTTGGTGTTTCATTTAAAGAGTATCCAAAGCCAGTATCAGAAATTATTTCAGAGTCTATCGGTTGGACGATCGCACTTCAGCTTCCTGCAATCTTAGTAGGATGGTTTTTAGGCAACTTACTAGGGGCAGTAGCAGCTTACATGAAGGGCGTGTTTGATAAGGTAATCTTACCAGTATTTTTATTTATGAGTAACATACCAGCTTTCGGTATGGCAACCATTTTATTATTTGTATTTGCAATTAAGCTTGGATGGTTCCCGGCATCTAAGGCGTATGGATATGATCTAATTCCTAACATGAGTTGGACATTTATTGGATCAGTAATTCATCACTATTGGTTACCATTCTTATCAGTTGTATTAGTTACAATTGGTGGTCAAGCTATTGGCATGCGTTCTATGTCAATTTATGAGTTGAACGCTGATTATGTAAAGTATAGCCGCTTTTTAGGTATTAAAGATAGAAAAATTGTTGGCTATGTATTTAAAAATGCAATGTTACCTCAGATTACAGGTTTAGCAATGTCAATTGGTACCATGATGGGTGGTGCTCTTGTTGCTGAAATCATTTTCTCTTATCCAGGTATCGGGTCTGCTTTATTAGCAGCAATAACCGGACAAGATTATCCAGTAATCTCTGCTTGTACATTGATCATTACAATTATGGTATTACTAGCCAATTTGTTTGTTGAAATAATCTATGGATTGATTGATCCTAGAATTAAAGCAGCACAGCAGGATTAGGAGGGGAAAAAATGAAAAATATGATTAAACAAGTATTTCATTCCCCTAAGTTTGTAGTGGGGTTTGTAATGTTTATGTTAGTATTCCTAACAGTACTTATTTATCCTTTGATTGTAACAGGCGATCCTCTTGAAATGATAGGTAATGGTGCATTCTTTGAGCCAGGTACTTACGTTAACGTAGATGAGGTAGTCGATTCACAACAGTATAAGTTACATATTGATGCAAAGAGTAAAAAAATTGAAAAGGATCTTGATCAAACAACTAGAGATGATATGAAAGAGTGGTTAAGTAAATTTGGTGGAGTTGAGGAGTCCTCTATTGATACTAAGGATACCGCAGCACTTTTGAAATTATGGCAAGATCATTATTCCACAGATATTAAGATGACTGGTCTAACGGCAGCAAAACAAAAGTATTTTAAGCGTTTGGGCGATACGATTGTTGATATTGTGAATGATGAAGATTTATCTATTGCAGAAAAAGACAAAGAGTCAGGCGAATTAAAAGAGAAAACTAAGATTGGATCAAATGTTTTTGCTCGTGTATCTTCAATTTCAAATAGAAAAACATTTATCTTAGGTACTGATAATTTTGGCCGTGACGTTTTAGGTGAGTTAGTTTCAGCTACAAAGACTTCACTAAAAATTGGCTTTGCAGCAGGTATTGTTGCCACATTAGTTGGACTTTTACTTGGATTAATTGCAGGGTATGTTGGCGGTATTACAGATGATATTATCATGTTTATTACAAACTTATTTACTGTAATTCCATCCTTTGTAATCTTAATCTTAATCTCTTATAGTATTGGTAATTCTAGAAGAGGTGTAGGATTGGTTGCCATCATTATAGGTATTACATCTTGGACATGGACAACTCGTTCTGTTCGTTCCCAAGTTATCTCTTTACGTAACCGTGACCATGTTAACTTATCTAAGTTATCTGGACATAGCATGTTTAGAATTATGATTTGTGATATCTTACCTTATATTGCTTCTTATGTAGTAATGGCGTTTATCTTACAGATTTCAACAGGAATTTTGTCCGAAGCACAATTATCTATGTTAGGCCTTGGACCATCTACTGCCAAGAATGCTACATTGGGATTAATGATGAACTGGGCTATGCAATGTTCTGCATACTTAAACGGAAAATGGTGGGCATACTTCCCTGTTATTTTAGTAATAGCTATAATTTCATTCTCCCTTAACTTAATGAATACTGGACTTGATCAAGTATTTAATCCACAGCTGAGAGATTAGGAGGTGCGTTATGGGAAAAGTTATGTTAGAGGTAAATAACCTTAAGACAAAATATGTTACAAGATTTCATGAGGATGTTTACGCAGTAGATGGCGTGTCTTTAAAGATTGAAGAGGGAAAATCTTTAGGTGTTGCAGGCGAATCCGGCTGTGGTAAATCAACGTTAGCATTAAGCTTGATGGGATACTATTTTGCTCCTCTTCATTATATGAGTGGTGAAATTATCGTTGATGGAAAAAATATTTCCAATATGAAACCAAATGATATTCGTAGAAAAATTCTTGGTAATGAAATTGCCTATATACCACAGGCAGCAATGAATGCATTAAATCCAACGGCTAAGATCATTAACTTTGTCGAAGATGTTGTTCATGCTCATGAGCCAAAGGTATCTAAGAAAGATATTTATGATATGGCAAAGGAAAGATTTGAAATCTTAGGTCTTCCTGAACAAGTATTGCAGAAACACTCTGTTGAGTTATCTGGTGGTATGAAACAAAGGACAGTAATTGCAATTTCTACAATACTTTCACCAAAAGTATTAATTGCAGATGAACCATCTTCTGCTTTGGATGTTACATCTCAAAAAATGGTTATTAAGATGATGCGTGAGTTAATGGAGAAAGGGTTTATTAAATCCATGATCTTCATCACACATGAATTACCATTATTGTACAATGTAACCGATGATATTATGGTAATGTATGCTGGACAGATTGTAGAAAGAGGTACTGCAAAGGAAATGGTCTTTGATTCTTATCATCCATACTCTAGAGGATTAATGGGATCAATCATTGTTCCAGAGGCTGGTGTAAGAGATAATAAATTAGTTGCAATTCCAGGTACACCACCTAACTTAAAGAAACCACCAGAAGGCTGTCGTTTTGCAGATCGTTGCAAATATGCAGTAGATTCTTGCAAGACAAATAAGATTGAAGAAGTTAATGCAGGAAACGGCAGAATGTATCGTTGTTATATGTCTCAAGAAAAGTTGAAGGAGGTGTATGATAATGACTAAAGAAGCAGAAATGTGTCTAGAAGGAAAAGGATTAACAAAAGTTTTTGGTTATGGCACAACAAAGACTGTAGCAGTCGATCATGTTGACTTTAAATTCCATAAAGGTGAGATTATCTCAATTGTAGGCGAATCTGGTAGTGGTAAGACTACTTTGTCAAAAATGTTGTTAGGATTAATCAGTACATCAGAGGGTGAAATTTTATTCCAGGGGAAACCAAGGGATATTGGTTCTCGTGCAAAGAAGAAAGAGTATTGGAAAGGCATCCAGGCAATTTTTCAAGATCCATTCTCCAGCTATAATATGTTTAATAAAATCGATTCGGTATTGTTAGATTGTATTAACATGCGTGGTGGAAAAGGATTATCTCAAAAAGAGAAGTTTGATATGATGACGGAAGCTTGTAGTTTTGTAAACTTAAAGTTTGCGGAGTTAACAAACAAATATCCATTTGAGTTATCTGGTGGCCAGATGCAACGTCTTATGATTGCTCGTATCTTTTTGTTAAGACCTCAAATTCTTCTAGCAGATGAGCCAACTTCAATGATTGATGCCTGTTCAAGAGCAACGATTCTGGATATGCTTTTGAAATTAAGAGATGAAATTAATATGACAGTTATTTTCATTACTCATGATATTGGATTGGCATATTATATCTCAGATTCTGTATATATTATGGAACATGGCAAATTTGTAGAGCATGGCGGTGCAGATGAAGTAATCCTAAGTCCAAAAGCTGATTATACAAAGCGTTTAATTAGTGATGTTCCAAAGATTTATGAGGAATGGGATTTAACGACTGTTTAGTTGAAAAGAATAGAGCAATATTTAAAGGTGTCATATGGTTGGTATGGCACCTTTTGTTAATTGATAGTACAGTTCTCTTTGAGGCCGCTTCTATCAATTAACAAAGCAGATATGGGGAAAAACTGCTTGACGTATATTAAATTAAAGCCTTATGCTATAGACAAGAGTTGTAAATTACATGTTCTTAATAATAAAGGAGAGGATGCGTAAATGCAGGAAAGAACAGTATTTGTTAAACCATCATTGGAATACAAACGTGATGCAATTCGCTTTATGGATGAATGTCTCGAATTAGATGGAGTAATTCATGGCGGTGGCGGCTTAGATATTTGTAGTACATATGAGAAATGGCTTATATTTTTACAACAGAAACGAAGTAAGGAAACGGTACCAGAGGGATATGTTGTTTCTGAAACTTGGTTTGTAGTACTTGAGAATGATGACAAGATTATTGGCATCGTAGATATACGTAAGGAACTGAATGAGAAATTAAGCTGGGGTGGCGGAAATATTGGTCTTACAGTACGGCCTCATATGAGAGGAGAAGGATATGGAAAAGAGCTTCTCTCTATGGCATTAGATCGTTGTAAGAAACTTGGCATGGGGAAGGTATTACTTACCTGTGAAGAGGAAAATCGGCGAGCAGCAAGGACGATTATAAGTTGCAAGGCAACTGAGGAACTAAATGCAGAGGCTATGGCAGATGGATTCCGTAGATTTTGGATTGCTTTATAAATTTTCTCCTAATACTAGTAATGAACAGTAAAATCAGATATGCTATAACTATGGTTAGGAGGAAAAATTATGTTACTAAAGAATCTTTATGGTCATTTTATGACAATAACAAAACATAGACATCTTGTAATGGAACATTGTTTTCGAGTTGGTCTTTACAAGCAGGGTTTGTTACATGATTTATCAAAATATTCTCCGAAAGAATTTATAAGTGGTGTGAAGTATTATCAAGGATACCGAAGTCCTAATTCAGCAGAGCGAGAAAAAATCGGATATTCGGCTGCTTGGCTGCATCATAAGGGAAGAAACAAGCATCATATGGAATACTGGATTGATTATCCTCTTGATGGTAGTGATGGTATGGTTGGAATGAAGATGCCAGTCAAATATGTCGTTGAGATGTTTTGTGATCGTGTAGCAGCAAGTAAGATTTATAATAAAGAGAAGTATACAGATAAGGATGCGCTTACGTACTATCTAAATCACAGGAATCATTATATCATTCATCCGCAATCAGAAAAGTTATTACGATATCTGCTTGTTATGCTTGCAAAGCGCGGGGAAGATGAGACCTTTGAGTATATTAATACATGTGTATTAAAAGGAAGGCGCTAATTATAAAGTGGCTCAATTCGTTAATGGATTGAGCTGTTTTTTTCGTTGCAAATAGATAGCAGCCTTAATTATAAAATGAAAATATTACCAAGAAAGAAAGCGCAATTGCAATTAATTAGTAGAATGATTTATAATGAAGATGCTGAAAGGAGTAGAGACTATGGATAATTTTATTTTTAATGCCTATACAAAAGTGTATTTTGGTAAAGGCGAAATTGAAAATCTACCAAAAGAGATACATAAATATGGAACAAATGTGCTGCTTGTATATGGTGGTGGCAGTATAAAGAAAAATGGTATTTACAACAAAGCATTGGAACTTTTGAAAGATTGTAATGTAATCGAATTACCTGGAGTGGAACCAAATCCTAAAATCGATAGTGTTCGTAAAGGTGTAACGCTTTGTAAAGAATATAAAATTGATGTAATCCTTGCAATTGGAGGAGGAAGTACGATTGACTGTTCCAAAGTAATCGGAGCAGGCGCCTACTATGATGGAGATGCATGGGATCTTGTGACTAATCCAGAAAAGATTACAAAAGTACTTCCTATTTTGACAGTAGTAACAATCGCGGCAACTGGTTCTGAAATGAATAAGAATGCAGTGATTAGTGATCCAAAGACAAATGAAAAATTAGGCACAAGCTCAATGCTTATGATTCCACAAGTATCATTCTTGGATCCGGAATATTTATATACACTACCTGCAAAACAAACGGCAGCAGGTACGGCAGATATTATGTCTCATATCTTTGAAAATTATTTTAAAGAAGAAGTGGGAGCTTTTGTTCAAGATAAATTTGCGGAAGGGTTGCTTACGACTTGTATTAAATACTGTCCGATTGCCTTAAAAGATCCTACCAACTATGAAGCGAGGGCCAACTTAATGTGGGCAAGTACCATGGCTCTTAATGGACTTGTAGGTGCAGGTAAGCCAGGTCCATGGATTTGCCATCCAATTGAGCATGAGCTTAGCGCATTTTATGATATTACGCATGGTATTGGGTTAGCAATTTTAACTCCACGCTGGATGCGTTATATTTTAAATGATAAGACGATAGATTTATTTGTTCGCTATGCAAGAAATGTATGGAATATAACAGAACAAGATCCTTTTATTGCATCCAATATGGCGATAGATAAGACAGAGCAATTCTTTATTGATTGTGGAATTCCAATGTCATTAAGAGAGCTTGGTATTGATGAAACTCATTTTGAAGAGATGGCAGAAAAATCTGTCCGTATCGGTGGATTAGAACATGCATATGTGCCACTCAGTAAACAGGATGTGCTTCATATCCTTAGAAAATGTTTATAATTGTAAAAGAAAGTGCCTTTATTCCGGAGGCACTTTCTTTTTGCAGCACAATAAATTTTTATTGTTGAAACGAAATACTAGTTATGCTATAATGGGAAAAATTATTCCGGAGGATGAAGAAGTAATGAAGCTATTAATCAAAAATGGTCATGTGTTAGACCCGGTTACCAATGTGAATGAAGTAATGGATGTGCTAGTTGAGGATGAGATGATTGTAAAGGTTGATAAGAACATTGCTTGTGAGGCAGATCA
>JAUNRX010000237.1 GCA_030539495.1 bacterium
AAATGCTACGTTACTTAACCTTAGCACGGTAGATAAGAAGCAGGCAATCATTAAACAAGTGATGGAACAGCAGGCAGAGATCAAATCTACTCAGGCAAGAGCTAATGAGAATATCCAAAGAGAATTGTCAATTCAGGAAGCAGAACGAAAAGCAAAACAAAAAGCAGCAGAGGAAGAGGCTGCAAAAGAGAAAGTAGAGAAAGAGAAAGCAGCCAAGAAGCAGGCAGAGCAGAAGGCAGCAAATAAGAAGAAGATTAATTTGAGCAGTGCGGAAAGAACTGTATTAGAACGAATCGTAGAGGCAGAAGCAGGAGATCAGGACGAAAAGGGAAGAATGCTAGTTGCAAATGTTGTAATGAATCGTGTTAGAAGCAAAGAGTTTCCCAATAGCGTCAAAGGGGTTGTATACGAACACAGTGGTTCCTGTTATCAGTTTTCACCAGTTCTAGATGGCTCTATTAATAGAATTAAGGTATCAAAGACAACAAAGAGTGCCGTAGAAAAAGTCATTAAGGGAGCGGATGAATCGAAAGGTGCACTTTACTTTATTCAAAGAAATATCGCCGGCAAAAAAGGATTAAGCTGGTTTGATCGTGCGTTAACAAAACTATTTAAACATGGATGTCATACGTTTTACAAATAGTGACTAACTATTGTAACCTTTCTTTAAACATGATATAATACAGAAAAATTATGGTAAAGGAATGAAGCAAATGAAGTTAGTATACAAAAGTACAAGAAGTAAAGACGAAACAGTTTCTGCTTCTCAAGCTATTTTAAAAGGACTTGCTTCCGATGGTGGTTTATTTGTACCTAACATGATTCCTCAGCTTGATGTCTCTTTAGAAGACTTAACAAAGATGAGCTATCAGGAAATCGCATACGAAGTAATGAAGTTATTCCTCACTGATTTTACAGAAGAGGAATTAAAGTATTGTATCAACAAAGCATATGATAGCAAGTTTGACACTCCTGAGATTGCACCAATTAGAGAAGCAGACGGTGCCTATTACTTAGAGTTATTCCATGGTTCAACAATCGCATTTAAAGATATGGCGTTATCCATTTTACCATATTTATTAACAACTTCTGCAAAGAAGAATAATGTAAAGAATGAAATCGTAATCTTAACAGCAACGTCCGGAGATACAGGAAAAGCAGCATTAGCTGGTTTTGCAGACGTAGAAGGAACTAAGATTATCGTATTCTATCCAAAACATGGTGTTAGTCCAATTCAAGAAAAACAGATGGTAACACAAAAAGGAAATAATACATATGTCGTTGGAATCAATGGCAACTTCGATGATGCGCAAAGCGGCGTAAAAGCAATGTTTAATGATAAGCAATTGGCAGATGAGATGAATAAGGCAGGCTACCAGTTCTCCAGTGCAAACTCCATCAATATTGGACGTTTAGTACCTCAGATTGTTTATTATGTATATGCATATTCCAGATTAGTAAAAGACAAAAAGATTGTAGCAGGTGAGAAGATCAATGTGGTTGTTCCAACTGGAAACTTTGGTAATATCTTAGCAGCTTACTATGCAAAGAATATGGGAATTCCAATGAACAAGCTAATCTGTGCATCCAATGATAATAAAGTATTGTTTGATTTCTTCAAGACAGGTACTTATGATCGTAATAGAGATTTCATTTTGACTTCTTCCCCATCTATGGACATCTTAATTTCTAGTAATTTAGAACGTTTAGTTTACCGAATTGCTGGCCAGGATGCAGAAGTAAATGCAGAATTAATGAAATCACTTACCAAAGACGGTGTATATAACATTACCGAAGAAATGAAAGCAAAACTTGCTGATTTCGTTGGCGGTTATTCTGATGAAGCAGAGACAGCAAAGACAATCAAGGATCTTTATAAAGATACCGGTTATATAATCGATACGCATACAGCAGTTGCAGCAGGCGTATATAAGGAATATAAAGAAGATTCCAAAGACGATACAAAGACAGTGATTGCTTCTACAGCAAGTCCATTTAAATTTACACGCAGCGTTATGGAGGCAATTGATCCAGCATTTGCGAGCAAGACGGACTTTGAATTGGTAGATGAGCTTAGTAAGATTGGTAATGTAAAAGTACCACAAGCAATCGAAGAGATTCGCAATGCACAAGTACTTCATGATACTGTTTGTGATGTAGAAGATATGCAAAAGACAGTGAAAAACTGGTTAGGAATGTAGGGAAGATTATAAAGATGAGTATGACACTGTTTTAGACACATAGCCTAAAACAGTGTTTTTTAATTATTAGGAAATTTCTCTCGAAATCCCCTAATAATTAAAAAAAGCACCCTGAAAAACGGGTGCATGATGCACACTCAGCTGCAAGGATTATGTCGCTAATGCGACCAGCTTCGGCGCGGCAAAGTGTGTGTTCCTTGTAAAGGACTTATGACGCGAGAGTGTGTGGAACACACACTTTGTTAATACATAGGAAACTTCTCTTCAAGAAGCCTCCTATGTATTAAAAACGCTCCGCTAAGGATGCGCACTCAGCTGAAATGAGAATGTCGCTAATGCGACCAGCTTCGGCGCGGCAAAGTGTGTGCTCCTTGTAAAGGACTTAAGACGCGAGAGTGTGTGGAACACACACTTTGTTCTTTATCGAAAAGTTCTCTTTAA
>JAUNRX010000238.1 GCA_030539495.1 bacterium
TATTAAATAATGCTATGCCTTCTTCATAAAGACATTCATATATCAATTCACAATATTCATCATCTTCTCTATTCATCTTATTATAACGCTTTTCAAGCTCATATGGAAAATCAAGAGTATAAGTTATTTCATCAATTTTTCCACTTAGATATTTCTTAGTCATGTTCATCATGTAATTTATATTAGGCTGACTCAATACGTTTTTCCTCATTTCTATTAGTTTCTGTTGTTTTTATTTTACAATTAAGCTGTGCTTTATCTCCCCAAGGTAAATATTCTTGAAGCATAGCTTCGTTTGATACAAAATCAATATTAGGCAATTCACTAAGAATATACTTGAGATATTCATATGGATCTAAGTTATTAGCCTTTGCTGTATTTATAATACTAAATATAAGAGCTGATGCTTCCGCCCCGGCAGGTGAATCCGAAAACAAAGAATTTTTTCTTGTAATTGCTACTGGTTTTACAGCAATTTCAGATAAATTATTAGACAAAGGAATTCTTCCATCAAGCAAAAAATTCGAAAAATATTTCTTATGATTCAATGTATAATATAAAGCCTTTCTTAACATTACTTGATGCGTAAATGTTTTTTCTGCCCATGCAAAAAAGGCATCCAGAATAGGGACACTATACATAAGTCTGTTCTTTTCTCGTTCTTCAGGGCATAACTCCTTCCATTTTCTTTCTAACCTAAAGAGTTTATCGCAATAGGCTCGACCAATAGACCCTCCAGAGCCTGGAATTTCTTTTTTGCCAGAATCTAAAGGGATAGCATCAATATAATATCTTCTTAAGTGACTAAAACATAGGCATCTAGTAATACCTTCAACTTTTTCATATCCAGCATAAGCATCGCTGACGTGATAACCAGTAAATCCTTCTAAAAATATTTTTGCATGGTCACCTGAACGACTGCTTGTATATTGATACAAGATTATTGGGGGACCTTCACAACTACCAGTTCTATGTACCCATATATATGAATTACTAGATGGCTTTTTATCTTTTTCTTTATTTACCTGCCATGTTGTTTCGTCACTCATAATAATGTTGCTTTTCACTAACTCCTTATGCATCAATTCATATAAAGGCTTTAACCAATATTCAGAAGTTCGTATTACCCAATTTGCCATCATATCTCTTTTAAGCTCTGCACCCATTCTAGAAAAATCTTTTTCTTGACGGTATAAAGGCACTGACATCATATATTTCTGATACATAATCCATGCTACAATTGAAGGTGATGCAACGGAATGCGTAAGCACAGGTGCTTGTACCGGTGCACAATATATTGAATCATATGGATTCATATCATTTTTCCCGCATTCAACGCACTTATATACATATTGTACATAATCTTTGACTACAAGCTTAGCAGGAATATATTCTATTTCAGATCTCACCTTTTTCTTTCCAATCACTTTAAGATTGCTGCCGCAGATTTTGCAGACAACTTCTTCATCATTAAGAACACATTCAACTGTTTCATGTGGCAGTTCTTTAACCAAATAGTCTCTATCACCTTTTTTTCTTACTGGTCTTTTATGTTCTTTAATATTTATGACTTTGGTTTCATCTGTAATATCATTAAATGTTTCATCTAAAAGAGAACATTGACCATCTATTTTAGGCGTTTTTTCGCTAGACGCACCAAAACGTTGTTTTGCCGAATGTAGAACTGCCTGAGTAAGAATTTCAACATTATGCTCTAACATTTTCACCTTTTCAAGCAGCTGCTTATTTTCATTTTCTAATTGTTTAATTCGTAAATCTTTTTCGCCTAAAAACTGCATGAATCAACGCTCCCTTCTGATAATTCTATATCTATATTATACCAAAAAAGTGCTTATTTCACTATGTTTTTAACAGCTTTTAGAAAATTATGTCTGTTGTATTAATGTTTTCTCGAAGTGCTTTCTTTTGATCAATATCCACTCCATCTAATAGCCAATCCATCTGACGTTTTGTTATATTACGTATATCTCCTTGAGTTTTAGGCCATTGAAATTTCATGTCATCAGATAGAAACTTTGAGACTAATATAAATCCATTTTTATCCCAACGAAGAGCTCTAAGAGAGCTGCGTCTTTTATTACAGAACAGAAAGAGACTTGTGCCAGAATAAGGATTAAGATTAAATTTTAGAGATACCAATGTGGCAAGTCCATTTTGTTGCTTGCGGAAATCGGTGGCACCGAGTGCAAGATAGATATGTTCCGCCCCATCCGCTATATGATGCATCATAATTTCTGCAGAACTGTCATGAGTTCTGCTAAAGAATTTTTATTAAAATTGTTCGGTACTGTAATTTGTATGTCTTTATAAATTAATTTGAAATCATCATATTTATTTGAGCTTAACACTAGATTATCAGGCTCTGAAATGATTGGTGTAACTTCAGCAAATTCAACTTCTTCAACTGGAGCTTCTTTCATTGTAATTATTTTATGCTTCCAGTAACTATACTTATGTTTGCTTATTCCATTCTTTTCACACCAGTCTTTTATTGTCATTCCGCTTTTGTTTGCTTCATCAATCCGTTGCTCCCAAAGGAGCAAGTTTTCCTTTGTGGATATCATAATAAAACCTCCAATCTGATTACTTTATTAAAGCATATCAAATTAGAGGCCTATTTA
>JAUNRX010000090.1 GCA_030539495.1 bacterium
CGACAGTCTCCAGAAAGAGATATTTTCTATAACGTAATTATCAAATTGTTATTTTTAATAAATTAGGGTATAATTGTGAAAAGATACTTACATATTAGGAGGCAGGTATGTATAGAAATAATTTAGGTGATCAGATTAAAAATATTGTTGAAGATGCAGTAGACTCGTGCAACTTTGGTGATTTAAATAATAAAATAAAGAATACTGCAGATCGGGCGATTGACGAGTTTAATCGAGCAACGGCACCATTTCAGTATGGCGACAAAAGAAGACGTAATTCTCACAATGTACCACCATTTGGCCAGGGAGGTCAAGGAGGACAAGGTGGTCCGGGAGGTCAAGGAGGACAAGGCGGTGCATTTTGGGGGAATGGCCCTTTTAATGGACAGAATGGCCCATTTCAGGGACAGCCATTTAATAGACAAAGCAGACCCAATAATGGCCCATTTGGAGGACCAGGAAAACAATTTAATGGACAGGCGTCTCCGTTCAATCAACAACGTGATTTTAGAAGACAGGATACGAGAACGCGTCAATATGGTAGGACAGCTACAGGAAATAAATTTATAAAGAAGAGAAAAGAAATTGGCAAAGTCTCCAGTATCTTATTTATTGTATTCGGTTCCATTGGACTTGCATCTTTTGGAATTACATCC
Organism: bacterium; assembly: GCA_030539495.1. Taxonomy (GTDB): domain Bacteria; phylum Bacillota; class Clostridia; order Lachnospirales; family Lachnospiraceae; genus KM106-2. The sequence continues at coordinate 657 of JAUNRX010000090.1, forward strand.
TTTGTACTGTTTATGGTATGGCTTGGAACAGGTGCACTTAGCCTTATGTTGTCAACATTAGGTTCCATTTTCGGAGTGGTTACTTTAATCTTTGCAAGCATGCTTGGAATAGGCATTCACAAAAAGAAACGTATTAAACGTTTCCACGTATATGAGACCTTGCTTGGAGAAAAGAAGTATTGTGAGATTGAGAGAATGGCACAGTATACAGGAAAGTCTAAGAAATATGTATTAAAAGACTTAAAGAAGATGATTATGCTTGGGTTCTTTGTAGAGGGACATATTGACGATACAAAGACATGTTTTATTGAGGATAATGCCACATATGAACAATATATGGTTGCTCAGGAAAGCTATAAACAACGTTTAAAAGAGGAAGCTGAGAAGAAGGTTGATACATCAAAGAAAGATATCGATCCAGACTTATTAAAGGCAATTCAGGATGGTCAGAAGTTTATTGAACAAGTTAAGGCTGCCAATGAGGATATTCCTGGAGAAGAAATTAGTCGTAAGTTGTATCGATTAGAAGACGTAATTAGTAAAATCTTTGTTTGTGTCGAAAAGCATCCAGAGAAATTACCAGAAATCAGAAAGTTTATGGAATATTATCTGCCAATTACATTGAAACTTGTAAATGCATATAAAGAATTTGATGCACAGCCAATCCAAGGAGAGAATATAACTAATTCTAAGAAGGAGATTGAGGCGACATTAGATACGATTAATACAGCATTTGAAAAGTTATTAGACAGTTTATATGAAGATGAGGCGATGGAGGTTTCCTCAGATATCTCAGTATTAAATACGTTATTTGCACAAGAGGGATTAACGAAGAAAGATTTTGATTTGAAATAAATCGGCATTTAGGAGGATATTACTATGGGAAATGATGAAATGATGAATGAAATACCAGCACCTACGTTGACATTTCAACCGTTCGAAACGGAGCCAGTAAAACAAGAAATCGTTGAGACAAAGGAAGAAAAGCCTGTATTTGACGAGTCTATGTTAAGTGAAGAAGAAAAGAAGATGGTAAACCAGTTTTCTTCGCAAATCGAATTAACAAATAGTAACCTAATCTTACAATACGGTGCAGGAGCACAGAAAAAGATTGCAGATTTCTCTGAAACAGCACTTAATAATGTAAAGACAAAAGACCTTGGTGAAATTGGAGATATGCTTACCAACGTTGTTACAGAATTAAAAGGCTTTGATGCAAATGAGGAAAAAGGAGGAATCCTTGGCTTCTTTAAAGGAAAATCCAATAAACTTACAGCAATGAAGACGAAATATGCAAATGCAGAAGTCAATATTAATAAGATTTGTCAGGCATTAGAGGCACATCAGATACAGTTATTAAAAGATGTTGCTATGTTAGATAAAATGTATGATGTAAATAAAACGTATTTCAAAGAGCTTTCCATGTATATCATAGCAGGAAAGAAAAAGCTTCATGATGTACAGACAACAGAGCTTCCTGCCTTAGTTGCAAAGGCAGATGCTTCAGGACTTCCAGAAGATGCACAGGCAGTAAATGATTTAAACAGCCTTTGCAATCGTTTTGAAAAGAAGATCCATGACCTTGAACTTACTCGTATGATCAGTATCCAAATGGCACCACAAATCCGCTTGGTACAAGGAAATGATACATTGATGAGTGAAAAGATACAGTCTACCATTGTAAATACAATTCCACTTTGGAAGAGTCAGATGGTACTTGCCCTTGGTGTGGCACACTCTGAGCAGGCAGTTCAGGCACAGCGCCAGGTAACGGATATGACCAATGAATTACTTCGAAAGAATGCTGAAACGCTTAAGATGGCAACTATAGAGACTGCAAAAGAAACAGAACGTGGCGTAGTGGATATGGAAACATTAAAACAAACCAATGAATCGTTAATTACCACATTGGATGAAGTACTTCGCATTCAAGCAGAAGGTAAGCAAAAACGTAAAGAGGCGGAAGTTGAATTAAACCGCATGGAAAATGATTTAAAGAATAAGTTATTAAATCTGCATACGAAATAGATGGAATGGGGGATTGAAAAATCTCCCATTTTCGCTATAATAGGGATAGTGTATTGTATAAAATCAGCAAAAGGAGGAGTTTTATGGCATACAACAATTCGTTATCTTACGTTTATGGTTCTTATTTAATGAGTCCGCATATTAATAAGACCACGAATCATGTAAATAAAAATTCTTTTGGACGACTGATCAATAGTTATTATGGAAAGCACTCCTTATTTAAAAAGACATTACCTTGCAGCTATAGTTCAGAGTTGCTTACCTTTAATGAAAAGACAAAGGATATTATGACATCCTTGGATACATTAAATGATCAGCAAGGGCTATATACGGAGGAAAATAGAGAAGAGTTAGGAAAGACTTTAAGCTCTTTTGTAGAAGACTATAATTCGTTAGTGGAAGCATTAGGAGAATGCGGAAAAGACGAATTAAAAGAGAAGAGTTGCATGCTAGAAGGAGTATCCGAGCTACACAAGGAAGATCTTATAAGCATGGGTATTCAGATAAATGAAGATCAGACGTTAAGTATTGATACTGATCAGATCAATGCGGCAGATTTATCGGTAATGAAGAAATTGTTTAGCGGCCCGAATTCCTATGGGACAACCATTATGGAACGCGCAAGTCAGCTTGGGAAAGAAGCGTTATCCTTGGTTTCCTCTACGCCTAAGTTTTATCAAAGTTCAGGAAGCATAAATTATTCCGTAAATTCAGGAGTATTATTTAGTACGTATTGTTAAGTTACAAAAGATAATGTGGGGCTTTTGCAATTGTTGGATTGCGAGGGTGCCTTTAAGAAAATTCAATTTATGTTATGAAAAAATCAATAGGAGGGCTGTGAGAATTTTCTTAAAGACAGCCCTGAGTTCAATGATTGCAAAAGTTTATGCTACAGGAATAGCAAAGCTATTCCCACCCAAAACCCAAGCTTCCCAAGAACAAAAACCGCTACTTACATAAAAAAGAGCCTTAATTCATTTGTGAATTAGGCTCTTTGCGCTTTTGTGAAGCTAGTCTTTTATTTTTGTATTTTCCCCAAAGTAATTCTTGGGGGAAAGTTTGAAAACCATCGGTGTTCATTCAAATCGATATCCGGAAACGACGCTTTTCGGATATCGGATTAGTGTGAATAGGTCCTGTTCTTTAAGGACTTGCACGAATGAACACTAATCGTTTCCTTCAGCACTGGATGAAAGCCTGATTTCATCCACAGCTTGGCGACTTTGTCGACAAGCTGAAGGAATGGGAGTTCCCATTCCTTTTTCATAACCTACAGCTATTTTAATGAAACGCCTTTAATACTCAAAAGGGCGACAGCCCATCCTAGCAGTCAGCGTGTTTTACACTGTCAAATTCATCTTGAATTTCTTTGCTAGGTTCTTTATCAAGTAAACTTACGATTACGATTAATAAACTAGCAAAGATAAATGCAGGTAAAAGTTCGTAGATAGAGAAGATACCGCCTAACTTCTTAATCCATAGGGACCAAACGATAGAAAGGGTACCGCCACCTACCATACCACAGATAGCACCTTTTAATGTAGTACGCTTCCAGAATAATGAGAATAGTACTAAAGGACCGAATGCAGCACCAAATCCAGCCCAAGCATAGGAAACAAGTTCGAATACAGAACTGTTAGGATCCCAAGCAATTGCGATGGAGAATAGTGCGACAATAAGGATTGTTGCTTTTGAAATGAAAAGTACTTGTTTGTCTGTTGCATCTTTCTTAACGATTTTCTTGTAAAGGTTAGAACCTACAGAAGAAGAAACCATAAGAAGCTGAGAATCAGACGTACTCATTGTAGCAGCAAGGATACCGGAAAGTACGATACCTGCAAATAATGGTAACAAGAACGTATTTGTCATTACAATAAAGATTGTTTCGGATTGATCTTTTGTTGCTAAAGAAGGAATAATTCCTTGTGCACTTAATGCATTACCGACAAAACCGATACATGTAGCAACACTTAAAGAAATTACAACCCAGATCATAGCGATTGTTCTAGATTTCTTAATTTCTTTTGAACTCTTAATTGCCATAAAGCGGATTAAGACATGAGGAACACCAAAATAGCCAAGTCCCCAAGCTAAACCAGAGAAAATACTTAAGTAGCCGTAAGAAGCTTTTGCATTAGAAGCAACATCATATGTGCTAAATGCATCTAAGTATCCAGGAAGGCTTCTAGCATTATCAACAACATTGCCGATGCCGCCTGCTTTTACTGTACCAACAATCAATACGATTACAATTGATACACTCATTAGAATTCCTTGTACGAAGTCACTAGTACTTGCAGCAAGGAAACCGCCGATAAATGTATAAGCTACAATAACAAGTCCGCATATGATCATAGCGATATGATAGTCTGCTTTGAAAACTGTTTGGAACAGCTTTCCGCATGCAGAGAAACCACTTGCTGTATATACCGTAAAGAACACGATAATCATAACGGATGAGATTGTCATAAGTATATTCTTTTTATCACGGAAACGATTACTAAAGAAATCCGGTATTGTAATGGAATTGTTTGAGACTTGTGAGTATTTACGAAGTCTTGCAGCAATCAGTCTCCAGTTTAAGTACGTACCGATAATTAGACCAACAGCAGTCCAGCCAGCTTCCCCAAATCCCTTTAGGTAAGCAACACCAGGTAGGCCCATTAGTAACCAGCTGCTCATATCGGATGCTTCTGCACTCATAGCAGTAACCCAAGGGCCAAGTCCACGTCCACCAATAAAATAGTCATCAGAAGTCTTATTTTTCTTGCTGTAGTAGACCCCTATACCAATAACTAGCGCCATATACGCAGCCATGGATAGTAAAATTAAATAATCCATATTATCCTCCTATGAAGTTGTTTATTATAATTCCTCTCTTATAAATATAGAACGGAATTGTATAAATATTTACATATATTCATATATTTTACTATAAAAAAGATATATAAGCAATACTAATAAAGGTGAAAGTCATAGTGGACAAGTATGAAAATATTGTTATAATAAAGCTACAACAATTTAGCAGGAGGGATTACAATGAAATTTACATTTGCTCATAACAACATAAATGTATTAGATTTAAAGAAGTCAGTTGCATTTTATAAAGAAGCATTAGGTTTAGAAGAAGTCTATAGCAAAGAAGGCAACAATGGGAGTTTTATACTAATATATTTAGGAGATCAACAGACACCACATCAGCTTGAGCTTACATGGCTTCGTGACCGTAAGGAAGCATACAACCTTGGAGAGAATGAGTTCCACCTTGCATTCCAAGTAGATGATTTTGAAGCAGCATATGAAAAACATAAAGAGATGGGCTGTATCTGCTATGAGAACAAAGAAATGGGAATTTACTTTATTAGTGATCCAGACGGTTATTGGGTAGAAATTATTCCAAGTAAATAAATAGAAAGGCCTCTTGAATGCTACAGGTATTCAAGGGGCCTTTGTTAATTGATAGGAAAGTTCTCTTTAAGCCCTCTCCTATCAATTAACAAAACGCCTTAAAAGAAGGGCGTAAGGATGCGCACTCATTTGAAAGGAGTATGTCGCTAACGAGAACATTAAGCTAAGTTAAGTTTCTTTGTACAAATCAGATTGGTAAAGAATAACCATAAAAATGTCATGGCAAATAAAATCAAGCCATAGACAAGATAGTAGTTACCCGGCAAAGTTGGGGACTTTAGACTGTAGGAAGTGAACACCATGAACAGTCCCATAACAAGTAGTGAGATGACTTGTTCCACCAGTTGTAAGGCAAGGTATGCAAGTAGTGCTCCTACGATTTTATGATTTGGAATAATAAGTTGTCCAAATGCGAAAGCAAGATAGAAGAAGGCAACCACATACAGTACATAGCTTATGGCGTAAATACACAGGTATAGCTTTACATGTGTGGAATCGGTAAAGGCCGTATTAATGAGTTCATTAATGACTTCTTTTAATCCATCAACAAGATCAGACAGTCCGCTATTGCATTTAATATATAAAAGGATGGAACCAAATAACAATAAAAGGCTTCCGGCAAACCAAGAGCAGCTTACCAGGTATTTTGAACCAATGATTTGCATTCTGGATACTGGGAGTGTAAAAGTCAAGTATCCTTCATCAGTAAATAAATTTTTATAAAAGCGATAGACAATATAAATAATTGATCCAATAGGAAGTGCAATACAACCGATTACAAATGCCACCGTAGAGATGGTCCGAAGTGGACGAAACGGCATATTGTCAAATAAGCTGACATTGGTTGTAAAGATTGTAAATAATGTGATAAATGCGATTGTGCCATAGATGGCACAGAATAGTTTATATGTAGCACGATACTCGTGTTTAATCAGTTTTCCTAACATCTAAATACCTCCCTAAATAAAGCATCTACGGTTTTTCCTTCTCTCCGCCGAAGTTCTTCTGCAGGAGAATAGAGAATTAAGTTTCCGTTCTGAATAAAGATCACATCGTCTAGGATATCCTCAATATCTTCAATCAAATGGGTTGAGATTAGAATGGAGGCCGTAGGATTATAGTTTTTCATAATGGTATTTAGGATATATTCTCTGGCAGCAGGATCCACACCACCGATGGGCTCGTCCAAGCAGTACAGTCTTGCATTACGGCTCATAACAAGGATTAGTTGCACTTTTTCCTTATTTCCTTTAGATAAAGTCTTAAGTTTTGCCTTTGGATTGATACTTAAATGACTCAGCATTTCATTTGCTTTGGCTCGATCAAAGTCAGAATAAAAATCATTGAAGAAGTCAATAAACGATGCAACTGTCTCGCTGCTTGGAAGATAGGTGCGTTCTGGAAGATAACTGATCAGTTCTCTGGAGGAAGGCCCAATAAGAGAGCCGGCCATCTTAATGTCTCCGTGTGTTGGGACTAATAATCCGTTAATCATCTTTAGTAATGTTGATTTACCGCTTCCGTTAGGGCCTAGAAGTCCAATGATACGGCCACTGTTTAGTGTCAGGTTCAGATTATTTAATGCGGTAAATGCACCATATTTTTTCGTTAAGTTACGACATTCCAAAAGTGATTCCATGGCATATTCTCCTTAAAATTTAGTTTAATTTCAATTAGTTCTATCATAGTAGTATTGGAGGAAAAAGTAAATATAAGAGATGGAATCTAATCATATTTTAAGAAAAAAGCTCCCAGTACAAATGAAAAACGTTTGCCTGGGAGCTTTATGGGATTATTTTGTTAAGACATCAATAATTTCAGTAACATAAAGTGTATGGTAATCTTCGTTTGGATACCATTTTTCACAAAGTTCTTGATTAATGAAACAATCCTTTTGCATTTCCTGAGCATAGAGCTTTTTGACTTTAAGCACCAGTCTAGCCTCTTCAAAGTAAGGAATATCTTCATTTACTACGGTTAATCCACTCTTTGTAATCTTATCTTCATCTCTGCCCGAAACAGTGCCAAGATAGCCTAATTGTTTTTTATATGCATTTCCAAAGAAGGAAAGAGAGAAGCTTTCTTCTTGATCTATAAATTCTTTTGTATAGCGGGTTGGTCTGATTACAACAAATGCAACAGGTTTTCCCCACATAACGCCAAGTCCGCCCCAGGATGCAGTCATTGTATTGATTTTGTCACCTGTTTTTGCAGTGACTAACATCCATTCCTTTCCGATTAATTTAATAGTGTTATCGTTAATTGAATCTGGTGAAATTTGGTTAAATACGCTCATGTTTTCCTCCTATGATAGTTGTTCACACCTAATACTGTATGCAAGTATGGTATCCTATTATGAAATAAAAGTAAATACGTACCCATAGTATACTAGTTGACATGAAAACATGCCGGTAGTATAATTATGCTGTAAATGATAATTATTATCAATAAAAAACAAAATCATTACATAGCAGATAAGAACTTCTTATTCCTTAGCGAATAAGATAGGTAAAAGAATTTTTTATAAGATACGATAGTTATAGGAAAGGAAAGTGGGAGGAAGATGACAGTAAGAGATGGAAAGATCGGTCAAAGTTACACAGTCACAGGCATGGACCTTGCAAAAGAAACAGAATTTCGTTTACAGGCATTAGGATTGACAATTGGAACTAAGATTATAATCTTGAATAATAAAAGAAGTGGTGCAGTAATATTTAAAGTAAGAGGAACTAGACTTGCAATTGGTAAAGAATTTGCGGAAGCAATTAGTATAACAGGGGAGGCATAAGATGAACGAGGAATTAAATGTTGGATTTATTGGAAACCCAAACTGTGGAAAGACAACATTATTTAATGCCTATACAGGAGCAAAATTAAAAGTTGCCAACTGGCCAGGTGTTACGGTTGAGAAAAAGGAAGGGGCCATGAAGTATCATGACCATCATTTTAAATTAGTAGATCTTCCAGGGATTTATAGCCTTACATCTTATACGATGGAAGAAAAGTTATCCAGAGAATATATTATGAGTGATCAGGTAGATGTTATCGTAGATATTGCGGATGCATCTTCTCTAGAACGTAACCTGTATCTTACATTGCAGCTTATTGAACTTGGCAAGCCAGTAATTCTTGCTCTTAATATGATGGATATCGTAGAAGAAAGAGGGATGGAAATCGACTTACATAGGATGCCTGAGATGCTTGGTATTCCTGTAATTCCAGTTTCTGCACGTAAGAAGACCGGACTTGATATCTTAATGCATACAGTTGCACATCATAAAAAGAAAATACAGCAGTATTCTTATGAGCATCATCATGCACATTTGGTAAACAGTCAGGATAAACGAAATAAACATGATCAATACGTGGTTGTTTACAGCGATGAGATCGAGCATAAAATTGACCAGCTTGTAATTTTACTAAAGAATGAGCGTCCGGATCTTGTAAATGATCGTTGGTATGCAATTAAGTTATTAGAGCAAGATGAAGAAGTAACAAGACAAGTTGGGCTTGATGTTTCTTCTATTGTTGACCGAAGCTATGAACAAGATATCATTAATCAGAAATATGATTTTATCGATGAAGTGATTGAAGAATGTCTTGTAAATAAGGCAGTAAAGGAAGCAAAGACGGACAAGATCGATGCAGTCCTTACAAACCGTTATGCTGGTATTCCTATTTTCCTAGGAATTATGGCGATGGTATTCTTCTTAACATTTACGGTAGGTGATTTCTTAAAAGGGTATTTTGAAATATTCTTAGAACATTTTTCAGGCGGAGCTGCAAACGTGCTCTCTCATATTGGAGCAGGGGAAATGGTTTCCAGTTTGATTTGTGACGGTATTATCGCAGGAGTTGGTGGAATCTTAACTTTCCTACCTAATATCTTTATCTTATTCTTAGCTTTAGCCATCCTGGAAGACAGTGGCTATATGTCCCGTGTTGCTTACATTATGGATGGACTGATGGGCAAGCTTGGTTTAAGCGGCAGGGCATTTATCCCGATGTTACTTGGATTTGGATGCTCCGTGCCTGCAGTAATGGCATCTCGTGCATTAGAGGATATTAAAGACAGACGTAAGACGGTATTAGTAACACCATTTATGTCATGTAGTGCAAGGTTACCAATTTATGTATTATTTTCAGAGATTTTCTTCCCAGACCACGCAATGTTAGTTGCATATTCGATGTATGTAATTGGACTAGTGGTAGCAATTACGATTGCTTTGATCATGAAACTATTTGAAGGAAAAAAAGGAGTTCACACATTATTAATCGAACTTCCAGAATATAAAACACCAAACGCTCATACAATATTTATTTATGTATGGGAGAAGGTAAAAGATTATTTAACAAAAGCAGGTACTACGATTTTTGTAGCATCCATCATTGTTTGGTTTGTCCTTAACTTTGGACCAAATGGAATGGTTGGAGATGATGTCTCAGGAAGCTTTGGTGCATCCATTGGTAGATTCTTAATCCCAGTCTTAGCACCAGCAGGTATCGGAGTATGGCAAATCGGAGTGTGCTTAATTAGTGGACTAGCTGCCAAGGAAGTAGTGGTATCATCCTTCTGTGTATTATTTGGAATTAGCAATATTAACTCTAGTTTAGGAATGATGGAATTAAAGGCAAACTTAAGTGCCGTATCCTTTGGACCAGCCAATGCATATGCGCTTATGTTATTCTGCTTATTATATACACCATGTATTGCAACGCTTGCTACAGTAAAACGTGAGCTTAGTTCTACAAAATGGATGATCGCATCCGTTGTATTACAGTTATCGGTAGCATGGGGCGTGGCAACGTTATTCTATCAAATCGCTAGCAGACTTATTTAATAAAAAGAGGTGGCTAATATGAAATATGTGATTCCAACAATTCTTCTTATTCTTATTCTTTCCTATGCAGCGTTTGTTATTCATAGGAAAATAAAGAAAATGAAAGCAGGCCAATTTTGCAGCTGTGGCTGTGGAGATTGTCCATCTTCAAAGAAATGCAATAAAAATTACAATTAAAAAGGATATTTTTGCTTTTTGTCTAATAGTATTATAATACAGACTATTATAATTAGAGAGAAAGGGGAGTGTTTTATGGAAATAGAGAACATGTCACCGGATCCAATGAATCTTAGACAAAGGCAAGAACTAAGAGAGCATAAGTACTTTAGTCCTTATGCTTCTTTTAGTGATGCATCTTTAGGAAGAGACGTAGAGGAGCCTCCTTGTGACATACGAACGGTTTATCAAAGGGATCGGGACCGAATCCTGCACTGCAAGGCATTTCGAAGGTTAAAGCAGAAGACTCAGGTCTTTTTGGCGCCAACGGGAGATCATTATCGGACAAGGCTTACCCATACATTAGAGGTTGCTCAGATTGCAAGAACCATATCCAGGGCACTAGAGTTAAATGAGGATTTGACTGAGGCAATCGCATTAGGACATGACCTTGGGCATACGCCATTTGGACATGCCGGCGAACGTGCGCTTAACATGGTATGTAAGGAGGGATTTCAACATCATCTGCAAAGCATTCGTGTCGTAGAGCTATTAGAGAAACATGGACAAGGCCTTAATCTGACGAAAGAGGTACGTGATGGAATTAAAAATCATCAGACAAAGGGAATGCCAATGACTTTGGAAGGAAAGATTGTGCGCCTATCAGATAAGATTGCGTATATCAATCATGATATTGATGATGCCATAAGGGGAAAGATAATAAGAGAGGATGAAATTCCAGATAAGTACCGAGAAGTCTTAGGATTTAGTGTAAAGGAACGATTAAACTGTCTGATCCATGATATTGTTATGTCTAGTGAAGGAAAAGATGATATTTTGATGTCGGAACAAATTAAGCGTGCCATGTTTGAACTTAGATCCTATATGTTTCAAAATGTCTATACAAATCCCATTGCCAAGGGGCAGGAGGGAAAGGCGGAACATCTTGTGATTAACCTGTATGAGTACTATTATAATCACATTAGCTTATTGCCAAGAGATTATATCGATCTGATAGAGAAAAAAGGAGAGACAAAAGAGCGAGTAGTATGTGATTATATCGCCGGCATGAGTGATGGATATGCAATCAATAGATTTCAAGAGCTATTTGTGCCGAAATTTTGGAACATATATTAAGAAAGGATTTGAAGTCTTTTCGTAAATGGTATATCCTATATATTGAAAAGAATGTGTAAAAACAGACTATTATGTATAATTTCCTAGTAAATGATTAATTTATAAAGTAAAAAAGGAAATTAGGCGTAAGGGTCGAATATTATATAAGTGAAAGACAGGGAGGACATATGTATTATCCTGAAGATATTGTGGAAGAAGTTCGTCAGAGAAATGATATTGTAGATGTCATTGGCAATTATGTGAAGCTTCAGAAAAAAGGAAGCTCTTATATGGGGCTTTGTCCATTTCACAATGAAAAATCCCCTTCGTTTAGCGTAAGTGGTCAAAAGCAAATGTATCATTGTTTTGGCTGTGGTGTAGGAGGCAATGTCTTTACTTTTATTATGGAGTATGAAAACTACAGCTTTGTGGAAGCACTGAAGATGTTAGCAGAACGTTCTGGTGTTGACTTGCCAGAAGTAAAGTACTCAGACGAAGCTAAACGACAGGCAGACATTAAAGGTCAGTTGTTGGAAATAAATAAGGAAGCTGCGAAATATTATTTCTACCAGCTTAAAAAAGAACAGGGAGCACATGCCCTCAAGTATCTATCCGATCGTGAATTATCCCATGAGACAATGGTGAAGTTCGGTCTTGGATACTCCAATAAGACAAGCAATGATTTATATTTATATCTAAAAAATCTCGGATATTCCGATGAGATCTTGCGCCAGTCAGGCCTGATCACATACGATGAAAAACGAGGAACTTATGATAAGTTCTGGAACCGTGTTATGTTCCCAATTATGGATGCAAATAACAAGGTAATTGGTTTTGGTGGCCGTGTAATGGGAGAAGGCACGCCAAAATACTTGAATTCTCCAGAAACAAAGGTCTTTGATAAGAGCCGCAATCTGTATGGCATGAACCTTGCAAGGGTTTCAAGAAAGCCAAATATGATTATCTGTGAAGGGTATATGGATGTCATTGCACTTCATCAGGCAGGATTTAATAATGCCGTAGCCAGTCTTGGTACTGCGTTTACCGGCTTACAGGCTAGCTTATTAAAGAGATATACCAAGGAAGTCTTGATTACCTACGATTCCGATGCAGCAGGCACAAAGGCTGCTTTACGTGCAATTCCTATCTTAAAAGAAGCCGGACTTACAACTCGTGTTATCAACATGAAGCCATACAAGGATCCAGATGAATTTATCAAAGCACTTGGCGCAGAGGAATTCCAAAAACGAATCGATAATGCGACAAACAGCTTTTATTTTGAGATCGAAGTGTTGGAACGTGAGTTTGATCTTAACGATCCAGAATCAAAGACAAAATTCTTTAATGAAATCGCGAAGAAGATGTTAGTATTTAGCGATGAGTTAGAACGAAATAATTATGTAGAGGCAGTTGCTAAAAAATATAACATTTCGTTTGATAATTTACGAAAATTGGTAAATCGTTATGGTGCCCAACTTGCTGGATCCAAATATGTGGAAGAGACCTATAACGAAGATAAGAAAAAATATAAGAAGCAAGAGGATGGTATTAAAGAATCTCAGAAGATCCTGCTTACTTGGCTAATTGAGGATGCAAAGTTATTCCCACTTGTAATGCCGGTAATCGGCGAAGATGATTTTATTGATCCACTTTACCATACGGTTGCCAGTATGTTATTTTCTCAATATAGAGAAACTAATGAGGTAACACCAGCTAAGATTATCAATCATTTTGAGAGTAAGGAAGAACAAAATGAGGTAGCCTCTCTTTTCAATACAAGCATTCGTGAACAATTGAATGTACAAGAGAGAGAAAAAGCGTTGAATGAAACGATTTATCGAATCAAAAAAAATAGCCTGGATAATGCCAGTAGAACGGTAACAGACATAAAAAAACTACAGGAGATTATTAAGGCGCAAGCGGACTTACAAAAATTGCATATTTCTTTAAATCGTGGTTAGAATATTAAGAGCTTTAGAAAAGGATGGTAATCTATGAAAGAAAATGTTCAAAAATTTTCTGAAAAACTTAAAGAGTTGTTAGCTATTGCGAAAAAAAAGAAAAATGTTTTAGAATTCCACGAAATAAATGATTATTTTGCTGATATGGAGTTAGATCC
>JAUNRX010000239.1 GCA_030539495.1 bacterium
GTAAGCGCTTCAACAAGTAGCGTCTATAAATAATATATACCAAATGATACCATATTCATAGAAAATCATTCTATGAAATGGAGGAACAATATTCATGGCGAAAGACAATCGAGAATTAGCCACATTGTGGAAAAAGCGCATAAAGGCATATGCAGGTAGCAATCTTAATATTAGAGAATGGTGCAGACAAAATGGAGTTACTGCTTCTCAATATCATTACTGGGTAAAAAAGCTTAATAGTAAGGATTCAGCCAATAAATCAGATGAAGTTCAATTGGTAGAAGTTTCTCTTGAACCTGAAAAGAAAAAGCTTCCTAATAATGAACCTATAATTTTGCACTTTCATGATTTTGAGATAGAAATACCTAAAAATTTTGATAAGGAAGCTATAGCTGAAGTCTTATTAGCTATAGTTTCGGTATGTTAAAAAATATAGCTGATGATGCTGAACATATCTATATAGCCTGCGGCTTTACGGATTTTAGAAAGCAAATTGAAAGCTTATCAGCACTCGTCAGTTTAAAATTTAACTTAGATCCTTATACTCCTAAATGTATATTTATTTTTTGTAATAAAAGAAAAAATTCAATAAAAGTTCTTAGATGGGATAATGATGGATTTGTATTAATTACAAAGAAATTAATAGAAAAAATGAGATTCCAATGGCCGAAAGATCCTGAAGGGATCAAAGATATTTCTAACCAAGAATTAAGGTGGCTTTTAGAAGGACTATCTATTGATCAACCTAAAGCACATAAAAAAATTGATATTTATGATGAAGTATGTTTCTAAATATTTCAATCTTCATATAAAAGCCAGTAAACTATTGATATTACTGGCTTTTTATGTAATTTTGTGGTATAATTTAGTTATAAAAATGTGGGATTGGAGTAAGATTATGCCTAAAGATGAATATCAAGAACTTTTGGAATTACGTGTTAAGGTAAAAGAGCAAGAAAACCAAATTAATAAGCTAAATAATCAGGTTGAAAACTTGACTCAAGCTATTCTTCATACTAATAAGAAGATATATGGCTCATCTAGTGAAAAGACACCAATTGATGGACAGATTTCTTTATTTAACGAAGCTGAAAAGCTTTCGGATAGTAGTGCTGAAGAACCACAGCCTGAAAATGTAAAAGTTTCATCATATAAAAGAACTCCAAGGAAACAGGGAAGCAAAGAAGAAGCAGTAAAAGATCTTCCAAGAGAAACTGTTGAATGTGTCTTAAATGAAGAAGACTCAAAATGTCCTTATTGCAATACAAAAATGAATGTAATTGGTAAGAATACTGTTAGAACCGAAGTGGAATTTATTCCACCATCTGTTAAGGTAATTGAATATGTTCAATATGTATATAAATGCCCTAACTGTGGTACTAATGATAGCAGTCCTGATGTTATAGTTAAAGCACCAGTAGCAGCTCCCGTTATGAAACGTAGTCTTGCATCACCATCTTCAGTAGCTGAAGTAATATATCAAAAATACATGAATGGAATGCCTTTATCTCGTCAGGAGCATGACTGGTTCCAAAGAGGATTCAAACTTTCAAGAGCTACAATGGCTAACTGGGTTATACGATGTAGCAACGATTGGCTGAAGCCAATGTACGATTTGATGAAAGATGAAATTGCCAAGTGTGATATTGTACATGCTGATGAAACTAGAATCCAATGTAATAAAGAACCTGGAAAAAAGGCTTCTAGCGAATCATTTATGTGGCTTTATTCTTCTGGAAAATATGAATCAAAAAGTATAGTCATATTTGAATATACCAGAACTAGAGCCGGCAATCATGCAAAGCAATTCCTTGAAAAATTCAAAGGCTTTCTAGTAACTGATGCATATCAAGGTTATGAAAAAGTAGAAGATGTTGTTAGATGCCTTTGCTGGAGCCATGTAAAAAGATATTTCATTGAAAGCATACCGCTTGACAAGGGAAAAGAAATACCAAATTCTAAAGGGGCGGAAGGAAGAACATTCTGCGATAAACTTTTTAAAATTGAAAAAGAACTAGCCTCTCTCTCTAGTGAGGATAGGCTTATTAAGCGTCAAGAAAAAAGCGAACCCGTTCTTGAGGCCTTTTGGTGCTGGCTTGAAAAACTTAACCCTATGGGAAACCAAAAATTGAGTCAAGCAATTACATATGCTAAAAATCAAAAGATCTATTTAGAGAACTTCCTTTTAGATGGAAGAATTCCTATTTCCAATAATCGTGCCGAAAATTCAATTCGACCTTTTGCAGTTGGACGACGAGGATGGCTTTTCGCCGATACGCCTAAAGGGGCGCAGGCTAGTGCCATTGCATATAGTATTGTAGAAACTGCAAAGCTAAACAACCTTGATGTTTTTCAGTATTTGAATTATTTATTCAAAAATCTACCTAATACAAAATTTAAAGAGCAGCCTGAATTGTTGGCACAATATCTTCCTTGGTCAGAAAGCTTGCCAGATTGCTGCCGCAATAAAAAATAAACAAAGAAATGAGGAGCTAGCTTATATTTTGCTGGCTCCTTTATAATATATAATATCTTGTTTATTTTTTAAATACGCTATTTTCTGAAGCACTTAC